>NZ_JAPJEE010000013.1:86777-137851 GCF_030731885.1 Shewanella sp. ULN5 | reverse complement strand
ATCCACGATCAGTGCTCTATATACCTAGCCGCTATCCACTTAAATATAAACAGTAATGCTTATCCGAATAGCATTAACCTTAACGGTGGTTTTTTTATTGCTGTCATAATTGAGATTGCCACAATACACCATTGAATTTCTTCGCTTATCTTTAATGGTTTGCTATGACAAATAAAAATGCCGCCTAACCTTTGGCTAAGCGGCATTGCAACTATTTTGATAGTACAGACTAACTAATGTAACTTTGTCCTGCGTATACCACGAAGTGTCTTAAAGCTAACACGCCAATAATGGTGCTACATGACACGCTGATTAAAAACCCTTTGCTGTGTTTCCAGCTTTGGGGGGCTAACGTACTCGCAAGAACGGGCACAATTAAGCCTAATCCAACCACACCAATCCAGAATACGCTCGCCCAAGCACCTGTCGTAATTGCGGCTGTTGCGGCCTGAGCTGCGGTACCGGAAAAATTAAGCCCAACAAACAGCAACACTAAACATAAGGCTTCATTAAACGCCACGGGATATTCGATACGGTGAACTTGCTCAATACAATCAGATTCTTTTTTACTAAAGAACAAGGTTGCCACCAAAATATTCCCCGCAGAACCTACTGATAATGCCGAGGCTAAAAACAGTGCAGGTAATACCGCAGTATTCAAAATCGGGTAACTAATTAATGCCGACAATAGAAATCCGGTATATACACCCACCCCCAAAGCTAAAGCAAAGATCAGTTTGTTTAAGCTATTTTCTAACTTTCGGCAAATATCTAACCCTCCTGCCAACCAAGGAGCATAGCGCAAGACTTCTTTATCAAATATCAAAGCAGCAAACACAAACACCAAAGGTATATAAACAAGTAAGGCAATAACACCCCAGGCCATCACCGAGGTGAGATTATAATTAAGCAGAATGTGATAAAACTCAAACGGTTTAGTTAAATCTAGCACCAGCAGCGCCATGCCTAAAGAAATCGCTACCGGCCCAATAATTGCTGCGGCTTTAATGACCGGTAAACCTTCAGTCGGTAATCCGCGTTTTTGTCGGTACCATTTCAGGCCAATCGCCACCAGCATTGAACCTGCAGATAAGCCAGCCATAAATAAATATACTGCGATTATCCAATTCCATACGACGGGATCGTATTGCTCCATTGAGCCCCAAATATTATTCATACATTAATCCCTCCTTTACGGCTAGGAATGCGATATACCCTTGGTTTTGTTCCAAGATTCACTTTATGTTGGTAGTTCAGCTTGGTGTCTAACAACTTACTCACTTCAGAGTTAACATCGTTTGCATCACCAAAAGTTAGAGCCTGTGTTGGACACACGCTGACACAAGCCGGATCTTCACCACGAGCAAGTCGGCTTTCTTTACAAAAGTCACATTTGTCCGGTGCTTTAGTTTCAGGATTAATAAAACGCACTTTATATGGGCATGCTGCGACGCAATATAAACATCCCACACATTTACCTTCGTTGATGGACACTATGCCATCATCATTCACGTAAGCCGCACCAGTGGGGCACACTTTCACACAAGGAGCATCTTCACATTGTTCACAAGACACGCGGTTGTATTTAAAGTGTAAATGAGGGAAGTTACCGTAAGGTCCTTCGATGCGTACCTGAAGACGGGTCACCGACTCAGGTACATTATTTTCGCTGCGGCAAGCTACGTTGCAAGCCTGACAGCCAATGCACTTGTTTTCATCGTGCACAAGAACATAACGTTTAGTCATAATGAACTCCGCTTAAATCTTAGCTATTTTAACGCCGGTGGTATGCAGACACATGCCTGTCACCGGAGACTTAACATCGGGAAGCAAGTTACCGCAGTGCACACCTTTACCCGTTGCACGTGCTAGCTCCTTGTTTTTTGAGCCACAACCCATATAGGCAAATACCGTGTCAGGGCGTATACCAGGCGTCACTAAAGCATGGCCGTCTTCGCTACCTGTCGCGTTGTAAATGCGAATAGCATCACCACTTTGAATATTTAGTAACTTAGCGGTAACCGGATGGATCCATAAGGCATTGTCAGACATTAAATTAGCTAACATAGGCACATTTTGAGTCCCCGCGTTAGTGTGAACCGCTACTTTTCCTTGAATGAAATACAGCTCATCGGCTTTTTTCATACTGACTTCTCGGAACTTAATCACCCCGCGCCCAGGGGCGATGCCTTCCACTTTATCCGAGCTTAATTCAATCTTGCCCGTTGGGGTTTTAAAGCTTAGGTGACTTGCATAGGTGTTATCGCTATCAGGGGTTTTCGCATTGGGATAAGTAGCAATAAAATCTTTAACCATGCTAGGTTCACGTAGCATTAATGGCTTACCATAGCTTACCCAACCATCACGCTTAATGTGGTTTAGCAGCGCGACATCTTTGTCGACCTGAAACAATTGTAAGGTTTCCATATTATCCCAAGGGAAAAATTCCCCCTGACCTAACTTGTCGGCAACCTCCTTCCAAATTAGCCAGCTAGGCTTAGTATCACCAATGGTTTCAACAACACGCTGACGCACATAATAAACTGGATTTTTACCGGATTTATCACTGATTTCTTCATCACGCTCAAGATAAGTCGATTCCGGTAAGAAGATGTCTGCATAAGCAGCACTTTCGCTAATATAAATATCGCAGGCCACAATAAAATCGAGCTTCTGCATCGCTTTCACAATACGTGCACGATCAGTCAATGTCTGCATTGGGTTAGTGCGGCTCATCACCCAACCATGTAACTGATAAGGAACCGCATCTAAGCTGGCATCAAGAATTGATTGATACATGCCACCTTCTGACCACAGCAGTGAATACTGTTCATCCACCATATCGATACGTTTTGCATCGATTTTAGGCATATTTGCTACACCTGGTTTAGATAGCGTTGGTGCGGCTTTTTCCCCAGCAAATTTATTGTAATTAGGCGCTTTTTTCCCAAAATATAAACCACCTTTTCGCTCAATATTGCCAATCAGTACGTTGGCAGCATATAAGGCGCGGCGCATTTCAAATTCTTCGGTGGTGAAGGATGAACGATGGCCAAAGTCCACTAACGCGTGCGGTGCAGCTGCGGCATATTCATGGGTAATACGGCGAATATCTTCAGCCGGAACATCGCTGATTGATTCGGCCCATTCTGGTGTGTATTGTTCAACTTCTTCAGCAAAAGCCTCAAAGCCTGAAACATACTGAGCCACAAAAGCTTTGTCATATAAGTCATCTTTGATCAGCGTGTGGCAAATGGCTAATGCCACAGCGACGTCAGTACCGGGCTTAATGGCATACCACTCATCAGCCTTGTCGGCCACAATAGAAAACCGCGGTTCAAATACCACTAGCTTCGCGCCCTGCTCCATTTGCGCATTCATCATGCCCCGAGTTTCGGACATATTAATGCCTTCATACAGGTTATGACCGAAGTTGATAATGTATTTTGCATTGCTTAAATCGCGGCTAATTTTATCGCCAAACATGGCTTTAGCTGCAATGACATATCCTGCTGGGCAGGTTGATGCATGGGTAAAGGTATTGGGGCTGCCATAGGCTTTAGCAAGATGGAATAAATGACCGGCTAACGACCCTGACTTAGAAGAGAATGCAACCGACTCGGCGCCATAGTCGGCTTTAATCTTATTAAGGTTTTTAGCAATAATTGAATAGGCTTCATCCCATTCAATTTCAGCCCACTTACCTTCGCCACGCTCACCGATACGTTTTAGTGGCTTAACAATACGTTGTTTATCGTAAAGCTGGCTATGGCCCGCACCGCCACGAGCACAAACCGCACCACCAAATGACTTGGCTTTTTTATTACCAAGAATAGAAACGTTTTTACCCTTAACAACACGAGCAGAAATAGGGCATCGCGTTGAACACATTTCACAAATACTGGCTACAGACTCAGCACTGCCTTGTAGTTCTGTTGTACCTAGTGCAGCAATTGAGCCTGGTAAGGTTGCAAAAGCACAACCTGCAGTGCCAGCACCAAGCCCCTTGATAAAGGTTCGCCGATTTAATTTCATGGTTACTCTCCCAACTGACAATAGTGTCAAAGAAGTAAGCCGTGTTGGAACTTAGGGGGGGGGCCCTGAAACCAACCTTGGTTACTTCTACGTTGGGGTCATTGTGTGCCATAGCAACAAGCAGCCATATTGTGGTAAACCACATATCGACAGTTTACGAACTGGGTTTGTGATACGACTCACAGTTCAAAAAACAGCCATCACAAGCAGTGTTTTTTTACAATTGTGGTAAACCACATATTGTTGAAAATGAATAAATTAAGCTTGAATTTTTTGTTTGCTACCACGTTTTTTGAGCATGATAGTGGCACAGCAGCCATGACCATCGGTACAGTTGTTTAGGGTAAATAGCCCTTCATGCTCTTTAATCACATCTTTACAGATGGCTAACCCTAAACCCAGCCCGTCTTCTTTAGTGGTAAAAAATGTCGCCATCAGCGCATCCACATTTTCAACTAGCCCAGGGCCATTATCGAGAATGGCTACATTCACTTGCTGCGCTTTAAAATCAATGCTGATGGTAATTTTGCCAACCTCGCTAGATTGGCCCTCACTAATGGCATCAATACTATTTTTGATCAAATTAATCAGTACCTGCAGTAAACCAACCCCATCGGCAGTAATAAAAAATGGCTCGCCTTTCACTTTTTTAGCTATGTGGATTTCTCGTTGGCCAAGCTCAAGCCTTAATAAAGAAATACTTTCATCGACTAGAGTCAGAATATTTACATCACTCATTACCGCATCTCGGCGCTTTAGCAGCCCGCGAATTCGGTGCACCACGTCACCGGCACGAGTAGATTGTTTGTGAATTTTTTCCAACAATTCCATCGCGACCAGGTGATCTAGTTGCTGCTGACTTTGCAGTCGCATAATACCGCCTTCGCTGTAGCTGGTAATGGCTGCAATGGGTTGATTAATTTCATGAGCCAAACCCGCACCAATTTCACCTATAATCGCCGCGCTTTGTAGCCGCTCTAACGCGATTTCTTGCTGCTTTAGCTGCCGTTCCGAGGCAATCAAAGATTCACTTTTTTGATGGAATCGATATTCAATCCACAGATGATAAACGGTCGCGACAATAAAGATAAATAAGGCAAAAAGCCCCCAGTGACGATTATCCTTAAACCAGTTAGTCAGGGTTTCCCAACGGTTTTCATTTGATTCTTTGACATTTAAATCGCTGAATAATTTGATCACATTGAGCTGGCTAATGGGTGATGTCCACCCCATTAATTGTGCTTTAACCGCTGCGGGATGTTCTGCGGGCAAATTCATTAATGCTTGAGTGATGGCTTTACTGATCCGACTATCGATACTTTCATTAGCAGCAAACGACCAGTTTGGGTAAAGATTGGTACTGCATTGACACTCAAATCCTTTAGGTTTACTCGGATTGAGAACTCGATAGTCAGCCTCAACAATCAATCCTCTCGCCACCATATCTTCAAATGTGCATAAAGGCGTAATCGCTGCATCGACATTGCTATCTCGCACTTGGTATAACAATGGGTCAAGCGGAAAACCCAAAAAGTTAACTTCACTGAAATAATCTTTAGCACTCATACCAAGCTGGTGCAATAAACCAATCGTTGCTTGGTACCCCCCTAATGCGTCGGGATCACTGGCGGCAACCACCTTACCTTTTAAGTCAAAGATAGTCCGATAATCACTACTGGCTTTAACAATAATCGCAGACCCAATAGCAGACGTCGCCCCATTATGTCGACGAGAACGCATGGTTGCTAACCAAGACAGCGGATATTGATTTGATAACTCGAGGTATTGCCCTGGATTGGTAATAATAAATTGAATGTTTCCTTGCTCCATTGCGTGGTGCAATGCAGCAAAATCCCCAGGGTAAACATGGAAATTTGCGTCCGGTACTTGCTCTGTTAAGTAGTCCATCATAGGCTGCCAACGCTCTACAGCTTGTTGGTATCCCCAATTCGCTAATACGCCAACGTGCAGTTCTTGAGGCTTGGCTGCAACTGTTGCAACACTTAATAATGCTAACAAACCGAATATTAATCGCACCATGCCAGTCCTATCACAATATAATAGACAAGCTTACGATAGTGTGACCTAAACACAACGTGATTCGACTCATGATTTACCCTAAAAAAGTAAGTTAAAATAACCAAATTGAGATACTTATCATGTATCAAAGCTGCTGATTTAAGGAAATGTGGTGCAACATCAAGCAAAAAGCCCTGTTTACCTTGTCGATGATGATGAGGCTATAATTGATTCCATCAGCTATCTGATGGACGGATATCATTATCACATTATTAGCTTCAATTCAGGCCATCAGTTTCTCAACAGTGTCGATTTAACTAAGCCTGGCTGTGTCATCTTAGATGCCAGAATGCCGGGACTAACGGGTCCTGAAGTGCAGCAATTACTTAATGAAGCCCGCAGCCCATTGGCAGTAATTTTTTTAACGGGTCATGGCGATGTGCCGATGGCCGTAGATGCATTCAAAAATGGCGCATTCGACTTTTTTCAAAAACCGGTACAGGGGTTGTTACTATCACAAGCAATCAGCAAAGGGTTAGATTACAGCAACGAGCAATACTGGAAGCTCAGTAATCTTAAATTGATTGAAACCTTAACTGATCGAGAAATTCAAATATTTCATCTGATTATTGCCGGTAATACTAACAAGCAAATGTCTAATACATTATGTATCGCGGTTCGTACCATCGAAGTGCATCGCTCAAAACTAATGGAAAAATTGAGCGTTAATAATTTAGCTGAATTAATGAAGTTAGCCTCTTTAGTGGAACATGTGTCAAATTAAAGGCTGGCCTGCGCTAAGGAAGATTTGCTTTACATAGTCGACATGATAAAAATGCCGCTATCTTCATTGAGTTTAGCGGCATTTTGATATTGGATGACTTCACCCATGTTCAAGTTATTTGACTACAAAATTCGATTTGGGCTGGTCAATGCCATTTTTCTGCGTAAATACGCAATTTGAGTCATATGGGGTAAATCTTTAGGACAAGCATCCTGGCAACCCAGTAAAGTCATGCAGCCAAACACCCCATCTTGATTACCTATCACATGATAAAAATCATCAGCGGTACGGGTATCGCGACTGTCTAATTCAAAACGGGCTATTTTCATCATGCCCACAGCGCCCACAAACGTATCACGCATTTGTTTTGTCGCACAGGCTGATACACACACGCCGCACTCTACGCATCGTTCAAGCTCATAAAGTTTGGCGGCTTCATCTGGGTCCATTGGTTGTTCCATGCGATGAATATCATTATCGATACTATTGGGCTGCAACCATAACTGTAAACGCTCCGACAACTCGCGCATAAACTTACCGGTGTTAACCGACAAATCGCCGATTAATTCAAACCCAGGTAATGGCATTAATATGATCTCACCTTTGGGGTAATTGGCAGTTAATGTGCGGCATGCCAATGTCGGCTTGCCATTGATGACCATGGCGCAACTGCCGCAAATACCTGCTCGGCAAACAAAGTCAAATTGCAATGAAGGATCCTGTTGCTCGCGTAGCATGTTCAGCGCAATAAACACTGTCATACCCGGTGCTTCGGTCACTTCATAGTTAACCATTTTCGGTTTGTCGTTAGGATCTTGCGGATCAAAACGAAAAATAGAAAAACGTATTGTTCTTGCTTGGCTCATCTTATTTGTCTCCCGCCACGTTTGCGGTTTTTACTGCCGACGATAAGGTGTCGGAGAGTCGTTCATTATTTGGCAATAGCGCATCAGGTAATTCAAACGGCATAATTGCAGCTTGCTTTGCATATCTGTCGGCATCAGCATCAAGCTGGGCAAGTATGCTGGCTATTTGCTGCTCTCGTTTTTCAGTGTCTGGATGAGCAATCGCATTGTTTACACCATAGCCTCGATAACCCGGTGGTAGCTCCATCGTCATGACATCAAGCGCTTCATAACTTAGCGTTGGCGTTAATGCATTGGCATCTGGCCAGCTTGATAAAGTACGGTTGAGCCAATCTTTATCATTACGCTGCGGGAAATCTTCACGAGAATGAGCACCGCGACTCTCGGTTCGTGCGTTGGCACCGCAGGCCACGGTTAACGCCACCTTGAGCATACGTCTGATGCGTAAAGCCTCAACCAATTCAGGGTTTGCATGGCGCTTTTTACACTTCAAGCCAATATTACTTGCACGCTTAAGCAAGGCGCTTAATTCATCTACCGCTTGCTGCAACTCTCTACCATTACGGAAAATACCCACGTAATCCATCATAATTTTTTGCATAGAAAGCTTTAGTTCAAACGCACTTTCACTGCCATCGCCGTCAACAAGTTGCTCAATTTCATCGCGTAAATCTTTACCAAAACGATTGATCAATGCTGTATCGACAACCAAATCATGCTGCTCACCAAAATCAGCTACATACTTGCCAATAATCATCCCGCCAACTACGGTCTCAGCAAGCGAGTTACCACCTAAGCGATTAAAGCCATGCATATCCCAACATGCCGCTTCACCAACACTAAATAATCCCGATAATTGCGGACTTTCACCCGTTGGTGTGGTGCGTATACCGCCCATAGAGTAATGCTGTGTTGGTCTAACAGGGATCCAATCTTTTGCAGGGTCTATCCCGAGGAAGTTTTCACATATTTCTTTCACTTCGCGCAAGTTGGTTTCAATATGCTTGCGGCCTAATAAGGTGATATCTAGCCATAAATGCGGGCCATAAGGGCTATCTACCCCTTTGCCTTTGCGCATGTGTTCGGTCATCCGCCTAGACACCACATCACGTGATGCGAGTTCTTTCTTTTCTGGCTCATAATCGGGCATAAAGCGGTAACCATCTTTATCCCGCAATAAGCCACCGTCACCACGACAACCTTCGGTAGTTAAAATGCCAACGGGCACAATCGCTGTGGGATGAAATTGTACTGCTTCCATATTACCCAGCGTTGCCACACCGGTTTCTAACGCTAACGCCTGCCCAATACCATCACAAATAATGGCGTTGGTAGACACTTCGTAAATACGGCCGTAGCCCCCGGTGGCAATCGTGGTTGATTTGGCAATATACGCCCTCAACTCACCGGTAATTAAACAACGAGCAATCACCCCATGGCAGCGCTTGCCGTCATGAATAATCTTTAAGGCTTCCATGCGTTCGTGTACCGGAATACCTAACGAAATCGCTTTGTTGTCGACCGCATACAGTAATGAATGCCCGGTACCATCGGCGGTGTAACAGGTGCGCCACTTCTTAGTGCCGCCAAAGTCGCGAGCATTAATCAGCCCATGGGCTTCTTCCGCTTCATGAATCGTGACCTTTTCAGCATTCACAATCACCTGGCGGTCACCCTTTGTTACCCGTGTCCAAGGCACTCCCCAGTTAGCCAACTCACGCACCGCTTTCGGGGCACAATGGGCAAACATTCGAGCAACGGTTTGATCGCAGCCCCAGTCAGAGCCTTTTACGGTATCTTGAAAATGCACATCTTCATCGTCGCCCATGCCTTTAACTGTATTGCCAAGGCTTGCCTGCATGCCACCTTGGGCGGCAGCTGAATGAGAACGCTTTGCGGGGATCAAGGATAAAACCAAGGTATCAAGACCACGTTCTTTTGAGGCAATCGCCACTCGCAATCCAGCTAAACCAGCGCCAACGACTAATGTATCGGTATAAATTATTTGCATCTTTATTCCTTATAAAGTTGGCACAAATGGAATAATAGGCAGCTCAAGCGTCCGCCCAATAACAATATAAGTAACTAAACTGGCAATACCGATGATCATCAAATACACCACTAACACTTTGGCAAACTTCAATAAGGCAAAGCGCTGTTGTACTAATCCCCATTTGACACAAACACGATATAAACCAAATATCGCATGCACCACCACAGCAGGTAGTAACAATACATATAAGATCCAAGCGTTGTCGTGATATACCCGCTCAGCCGAAAGGTGCGGGCCAATATCAGGATTCATAATCATGGTAAATAAATGCACTGGCGCTAAGAAAAATAACAAAAATCCTGTGACCATCTGCCAAAACCAGATTTTAGTATCCTCGTGGGGTAAAAATTGTAATTGCTGACGCAAAGCTCGCCATTGGCCAATTTGAGTAGGGAAGCGACGTAATGCAAACACGGCGTGGATCATCACCACAACCAGCATAAATGCAGAAAAGACCTGGGTAAGGATCGGGTAGCCATGACCCGTCTCGCTAAAAATACCGCCTTCTAAAAACTGCACCACATAATAAAATGCATCTTTGCCAAGTAAAATACTGGACTCAAAATGTAAATGCATAATGATAAAAAGCCCAAGTAACACACCTGATGCACTTTGTAATCTATCGGCTCTTGCTGCCCAAATGGGATGAGAAAACCCTTTAGCAGCGCTGGCACTTAAATCGACTTTTGCGGGCAAGGGATTGTTAGCCATAAAGTGTCGCATCCTGTCTTGACGTAATTTAGAGACATTGACCTTAGCAAGTCTTTTCAAACAACATCACTGTTCACAAAACAAACCGTGACCATGCTCACCTACCAACACGTGGGAGTTAGAGGCAGATCACATTGTGTTTACAACAGAATTTCAAACAATAATAACAACTTGGCTAATAACTCAAACCAGCATCCCTTATTTAAAACAATGAAGTAAATAAATACCTCAAGATTTCAGTCTAATAAGTAAAATAATTCGCTCTTAAAGCAGACGGTAAGAGATAAAATTCACACGAAGGTGCACATCTATTAACTGGTTTGGGTATAATAGACGTCATTAACTACCCATTTTATCAAAGATTAGGAACACCCCATGGCTTGGATCCAATTACGCATTCACACTCACCGTGACAATGCCGACATGTTAGGCGACTTATTAATGGATCAGGGTTCAGTTTCCATTACCTATGAAGATGGACAAGATGAGCCAATTTTTGAGCCTAAACTGGGTGAAACACCGCTTTGGCAAGATACGGTATTAATTGCTTTATTTGATGCTGGAACCAATTTAGCTCCGACAATTGAATTTTTAGAATCTATGCCGTTTTTGGGTAAAGGTTTTACCCACAAAATAGAACAAGTAGAAGATAAAGATTGGGTACGTGAGTGGATGGACAGCTTCCACCCAATTCAATTTGGACAACGATTATGGATTTGCCCAAGCTGGCGTGAAATTCCTGATCCAAAAGCGGTTAACGTGATCCTTGATCCTGGCCTAGCCTTTGGTACCGGCACTCACCCTACCACAGCCTTATGTCTAGAATGGTTAGATAGCTTAGATTTATCTAATCAAGAAGTGATCGATTTTGGCTGCGGCTCAGGTATTTTGGCCATCGCGGCAATTAAACTTGGCGCGAAAAAAGTCACAGGTGTGGATATTGATTACCAAGCCATCGACGCATCAACCGCTAACGCAGAACGTAACGATGTGGCCGATAAACTGTCACTTTACTTACCAGAAGATCAACCAGAAAATCTACAGGCGGATGTGTTAGTCGCTAACATTCTTGCAGGTCCACTCAAAGAACTTGCCCCGCTGATTGCTGAAAAAGTAAAAACTGGAGGCAAATTAGCCCTATCAGGTTTACTGCAAGAACAGGCACAAGAAGTTTCTGATTTTTACAGCCAGTGGTTTGATATGGAACCCGCTTGCCATAAAGAAGATTGGACACGTTTAAGCGGTACACGCAAATAACCCATTTTTAACCCCATAGACGTGTTTATGACAAAATTTGCATCCATCATTCACACGTCTATTGCTTCGTTTAACCCAAAAATCACCTCGCTGTAACACGCACCAGTGCTCAAAAAATCAAATTAATTGTTTAAAAACCGCACAATTGTCACAAATCGTAGCCTAAGCACAAAAGTCAAGTAAAAAAGTTTTATTTAGGTCATTTATTGACCTTTTCAAGCCCGTAAAAAAGGGCTACTATAGCGCCCCTTTGAAGAGCAAGGTGAATAAAGCAAATGCGAATTGGCCCTTATCAACTGTCGAATCAGCTGATTGTGGCACCAATGGCAGGTGTCACCGATCAAGCCTTCCGCAACCTCTGTTTACGTTATGGCGCAGCTTTAGCGGTATCAGAAATGTTGTCGTCTAATCCAGATGTTTGGGATTCAGATAAAAGCCGTGTGCGTATGGCGCACTCAGGTGAAGAAGGAATACGCTCCGTACAAATAGCAGGTGCAGATCCTGATTTAATGGCCAATGCCGCTCAGTTCAATGTTGAACAAGGCGCGCATATCATTGATATCAATATGGGCTGCCCAGCAAAAAAAGTGAATAAAAAGTTAGCCGGTTCAGCACTGATGCAAAACCCTTGCTTAGTAAAAGAGATTTTACAAGCAGTGGTAAGTGCGGTTGATGTCCCTGTTAGCCTAAAAATTCGCACCGGGTGGGACCCAGATAATCGTAATGGGATCCAAATAGCCCAAATTGCCCAAGATTGTGGCATTGCTTCGCTAGCGGTTCATGGCCGTACCCGACAATGCATGTATAAAGGTTTTGCTGAATACGACACAATTAAAGCAATAAAACAGAATATCTCGATTCCTGTTGTTGCCAATGGCGATATAGACAGCCCCGAAAAGGCCAAGTTTGTACTTGATTACACGGGCGCTGACGCGGTGATGATAGGAAGAGGTGCACAAGGAAGGCCCTGGATTTTTAAAGAAATTCAGTACTACTTGGAAACAGGTAAAAAGTTAGCGCCAATTAAGGCCGAAGAGCAGCGTTTAATCATGCTTGAACACCTTAATAAACTTTACGAATTATATGGCGAGTACAAAGGTGTCCGTTTTGCGAGAAAGCACATCGGGTGGTACCTAAACCAAGAAGAACAACGCCAGTGGCGTGCTGACTTCAATCGGCTTGAAACCGCTGTCCAACAACATTCCTTCGTGGAATGTTATTTTGAAGAATTAGTGTAAAATTAATTAAAGAGCAGAATAGAATGTTTGATCAGACAACTAACACAGAAGTTCACCAGCTTACCGTAGGCAAAATCGAAACAGCAAACGGCACTATCAAGCCGCAGTTATTACGCGACGCAGTAAAACGCGCCGTAACCAACTTCTTCTCTCAGTTAGACGGTCAGGAAGCTTCAGAAGTGTATGAAATGGTATTAAGTGAAGTTGAAGCACCTTTACTAGATATCATCATGCAACACACTCGTGGCAACCAAACTCGCGCAGCGAACATGTTAGGTATCAACCGTGGTACTTTACGTAAGAAGCTAAAGAAATATGGCATGAACTAAGACTTAACGTCTCAGTGATTGTAAGAAAACGGGCTTTCCAGCAATGGAAAGCCCGTTTTTGCTTATATGTACACCCACATGTACCCCCTTCTATTTAACGCCTATCTGATCACAACCAATAATAACGATAAAGCCACTTGGAACATTTGAGCGAATATTCACCATTTAATCATGTTGCTCAAAGGGTTAAGCTGCTCTTTAAGCAACATGATAATCACTTATTTCTATACTCAGCACTATTAATAAATTTAAATTATTAAAATGAGAATTTTTGATAATTTCACGAACATGAAAAACATCCATATACTTCACTCATCAGCACGAACAAGTACAAATTCACCAAGTAGATAAAAGGTAAATTAATATGAAGATGAGTCATGTAGGTATTATGGTTGGCAATATGGATAAAGCGGTTGAGTTTTATACCAAAGCATTAGGCCTTGAGATTGTTATGGGTAAATCTGCCGTCACTGAAGAGAAAGAAACGGCCATTGGTAGAATGTGTATCGCTGTTTTTGGTGAAGGCTTTAAAGGCTTTAATATCGCCCACCTTGTTACATCTGATGGCATCGGCTTTGAACTGTTTGAAATGAAAGATAGACAAGAAAAGCATCATGTCGACTTTAGTCGCATTGGTATCTTTCATTACTGTTTAGAGACCAACGATTTTGAAGGTGTGATCAAGCGAGTTGAACAGTTTGGCGGAAAAGTCAGAATGGACATCATGCGCTATCACCCTGAAGATGATAGTAAACCATATCAAATGGTTTACTTAGAAGACCCATTTGGCAACCTTTTTGAACTTTACTCTCATTCATATTCGGAAACTTATTCTTCTGAATACGAATAAATAAGCAAGTATTCTACTCAGGCGGTGGTCAATGAATATCCATTGACCACCGATTTGTTCTTCACTTAAAGCTGCCAGTATGCACAAAAGTGGTGTTTTTATAGGCGAATTACATGCTGTTGATACTTGAGCCCTACGTTGTTGATATATAGCTCCGAATTACCTGTAAAAAGAAGGTTATATCCGTTAACAAACGCCAACAATAAATATAATTTACTTATCATAATGACAAAAAATAACATCTCCCATACCAATCAATAACTTAAACCAGTGAAATATACTGCCAAACAAGACTTTTTCGGGATCTTATGTCAGAATAAGTGATTGCATTCTGCTTGTGGATACCCTCCATTCAAGTGATTTATTTTATTCGCGTTTATACTTTTATAATTAAATATATCAGGCCAATCTACTGACTAGGAGTCTTATGGATACCACCTTCACTATTGGCGAGCTCGAATCATTTCTCATTGCCTTATTGGTATTGTTTATTGGTCATTCAGTTAATCGTCATGCTCCTTTTTTGCGCAAATACAACATCCCAGAACCCATAGTCGGGGGCTTAATTATTGCGACTATTATCACAGTCCTTCACTTCCAAAACATACATTTACAGTTTTCACTGTCAATGCAAAACACCCTAATGTTGATGTTTTTCAGCTCAGTAGGATTAGCAGCTAGTTACAAACTACTGATGAAAGGTGGCGCTAAAGTGTTCCTATTTTTAGGGGTTGCCTCTGTTTATATTGTGATTCAAAACGCCGTCGGGGTCAGTCTTGCCTCCGCGCTAGGCCTAGAGCCGATTATGGGCTTAATTGCAGGCTCGATTACCTTATCGGGCGGACACGGTACTGGTGCAGCCTGGGCACAAACCTTTGAGCAAGATTACGGTATCCAAACATTTGAGTTTGCTATGGCCGCTGCAACCTTTGGATTAGTCATGGGTGGCATTATTGGTGGTCCTGTTGCACAACGGCTGATTAATAAAAACCAACTAATATCTTCTTTTGGATTGGGAAAAAAACATCACAAATCGCATCCTGATTTAGTCACTTACGACCAACTTGAAGAAGACAGAGTTACCGCAAAAAGTATTTTAGAAGTGCTATTTATTATGTTGCTTTGTGTTGCTGGTTCTCAATGGACTAGCCATCTGGTGGCGACGTTTAATCTGACATGGTTAAAAATGCCTGACTTTGTTTATGCTTTATTTTTCGGTGTTGTGATCACCAATATCACTGAAGTCTCTCGTGGTTATAAAATTAACCGTGAATCAGTGGATGTACTTGGTACAGTTGCATTAGCGTTGTTTTTATCAATGGCATTAATGAATTTAAAACTGTGGGAAATTTTTGATTTAGCGATTCCGCTACTGATTATTTTAATGGCGCAAACCATCATCTTAGGGGTATTTGCTTACTTTGTTACCTTTAAAGTGATGGGGAGTAACTATGATTCAGCGGTAATGGCTGGTGGTCATTGTGGGTTTGGAATGGGCGCAACACCTACTGCGGTAATGAATATGGGCGCGTTAGTATCACGCACAGGCCCATCGCCACAAGCTTTTATGGTAGTGCCAATAGTAGGCGCATTCTTCATTGATATCGTAAATGCCATTATCCTACAGGGATATTTAAGCTTTATCGGTTAAGTAGTCATCTCACAATCCCCCTATGCCAGACAGTGTCTTGCATAGGGATATTGAGATTGCTGAGTAACCTTGGTTAATTGTCGTTTGAGTTAAATCGTCACAGTTTATTAGCCTGATAAACCAAGCTCCCATCTCATTTAAGCAATATTAAAGGCAGCTTTTTGGCTGCCTTTAATATTGTTGAAATGAAAGAAACTAAAGATTAAATCTCAAACTTTTTAATTTCTGCCTCAAGTTTGTAAGTTAATTGCTTCACTTCTTCACTCACACTGTGGGCTTGAGCAGATACGGTATTGGTTTTTGATGCTGTATCGGCAATCACCACAATCCGCTGGGCTGAATCTTCTCCTGCGGCTAGCTGCTCTGTGGCCGCTTCAGAAATCTGCTGACTCATATGAGCAATATCAGATAACGACTGAGCAATATTTTTAAGTTCATCGGTCACACGCGCCGATTTAGTTACGGTTTCCTCACTAGTTGCGATACTTTGCACCACAGATGCCTTGGCATCTTTTGTGGCCTTTTGCAGCTTGTCGATCATTTGCTTAATTTGTTCGGTGCTAGTTTGCGTTCGTTGTGCTAATTGCCTCACCTCATCGGCAACAACAGCAAAACCACGGCCTTGCTCACCCGCTCTGGCAGCTTCAATAGCCGCATTTAAAGCCAATAAATTAGTTTGTTCAGCGATCCCTTGGATCACCAACAATACGCTGGCAATGTTATTGACCTCGTCATCCAATACTTGAATATTTTTACCGGCGCTTTCAATTTGGTTTTCTAATAAAGAAATGGTGGTGGCAGACTCTTGGGTCAATCGATGGGCATTGATGCCTTGCTTTTCGGCTGCATTAACCGATTCTGCAGCTTGCTTTGCATGCTCTACCACGTTTGCCGATGATGCGGTTAATTCAGTAATCGCTGAGGCGACCATTTGAGTTTCATCGTGCATTGCACGGGTGAGTTGGTCTAACTCATTTGAGCGTTTCGCTGACCCATCAGCCTGATGATGTAAAATATCAGTCACATTTTTAATGCCTTGCACCACACCTTGCAAGCCAACTTGCATGTAATTCATTGCCCCTACCACACTGTCATCTTGGGCATTGGCAAAGCTGGATTGCTGACGTAAATTCCCGCGAGACACACTTAATACAAACTGATGTACTTGCTCAATTTCAGCCCCCAAAGAGTGACGCAACTTGAAACCAAATCGAGCTAAACTGAGCGATAACACAATGGCGATAATAATGGCAAATGTCAGCAAACCACTTGCGACAGACCAATACCGCGCATCGGCTTCGGCATAACTGATCCCAGTGCCCACATACCAATGCCATAAGTCTGATTGCTGTACCACTGACGTTAAGGCCACTACTTTGCCTTCGCGTTCTGAAGTCCATTCATAGGTGATAATTTGACCCGTTTGACTACCCACGAGTTGTTGCACCATGCGGCCGATACTTTTGCCATTGGCATCAACAAAATCATTAAAGCTGGTGCCATGTAGTTGTGGGTCATGGGGGGTCGCCACAAAATCCATATGATTATCGACAACATAAACATACTCTGAATCATGGTATTTGTTTTCACGCAGAACCTGTATTGCTAACGCTTTCGCCTGAGTTTCGGTAAGTTCACCTGATCGTTGAAATTGTTCGAATTGAGTCACAATACTGGCCGTACTGCGCATTAATTGATTAATGCGGGCAATATTATCACTGTGACTGGAGTCGGATAACGCATGCAAACCACCGAATGCGATACCAAGAGTAGAGACAAATAGCAGGGTAGCAAATAATATTATTTTTGTTTTCAATGTCATAGAACAACCTTACTTCAGTTGGCATGCAGAGTTATTATTTTTAGGCTTAACCTGTCTACTACACCACAAAAATGACAGCGATGTCATTAAGTTTTTAACATCAACACAACAATATTCATGATGGATGATAAATAACCTCAGCTCGGGATAATAAATGATTTTCAAACAGTCTTTTGCACCGCTAACAGCGTTGAATTAACTTGCAATAGGCCAGCTATTGACGCGTAAAATAACCTTGCTATCAGCACAAAGTTCAAGTTTGACTGTAAGTGATTGAGTGCCGGTTGTTAAAAGCTCATTTGTTTATCTGTTAACCCGAATACAAATAAGCCTGCTATGGCAGACTTATTTGTAAAACATAAAACAACCGCTATAAGGTTAAATTGACATCAGACGTAATCTTGGTTGAGCAGGCTAAAACAAAGCCAGAGGCGACTTCATCTGTGGTTAATGTGGCAGTACTACTCGTGACAACACTGCCTGCGGTGACTTGGCATTTACAGGCACCGCACACGCCATTTCGACACGCTGCAATAATGGGTAAACCTTGGGCTTCAATCCCCTCCAGTAGGGTTTGTTCACTACCAAGTGGAAAATCTTTATCGGCGATTTTTAACATAAAGCCCCCCGCAGCATGCTCGATCGGGCTAAGTAATACTGTATTTGCAACTGTGCGAGGTGCGCTAGCGAAGCTTTCTTGATAAAAGTTAGCCATATTAAATTTTGCCTGTTGCAACATGGCTTTTACCGCTGCCATATATGGCTCTGGCCCACAAATAAACACAGTTCGCGACTGATAATCAGGCACCAAATTGGCTAGCTTACTAATATCTAATCGCCCCAAAGCACATTGTATATTGCGATTACTATCAATCACTTTTTGCTTGGCGGTTATATCTTCTAACACGTAACTTAACGATAAACTGTCACATCGTGCGGCCATAGTCGCCATCGTTTCTGCAAATATAATATCGTCAGCACTGCGCGCGCTATGCACAAATGCAATGTCGCTGCCCACTGCAGTATCACATAGCCAACGCGACATAGAGTGCATCGGCGTCACCCCACTTCCAGCACTTAAAAACAGATATTTATCTGCTTGAATATCAATAATATTAAAGGCGCCATCTGGGCCCACTACGGTCACTTCATCATTAACATTTAATTGATCTGCTAGATAATTAGACACTAATCCGCCTTCAATTTGTTTAATGGTCACAATCAATGAATAAGGGCGTGAAGGTGATGAAGCTATGGTGTAACTGCGGTAAACGGGCTTACCGTCTATTTCAAGCTTGAAGGTGATAAATTGCCCTGGTTTATAGTGAAACTTTACCGGTTCAACACCTTGAAATCGAAAACTCACTACGTCATGGGTTTCGTGCCATTTTTCAACGCAGCGTAATATGACTTCACCCCGCTGCCAATTATCTGCAGCCAGTAATTTCGCCGCATTAACTGACGTTGCTTCAGAAACGTTAGTTTTCGTTCCTAAAGAGGATAACGCGCCTGCCATCGAAAACCCCGCAGGTTTAGCTGTTGTCAATGTGGCGTTTAATTGCTTGTCAGTTTGCGCTGTTGCCAATGCATTTGAAAATGAAAAGCCACCAGCTATAGGCGTGGCTGGCTTAAGTGACTTGTCGGCTGTCGATAATGACGAGGTTTTCTCGGTTTGAGCGGAGGCTAACGCGGCTGAAAATGAAAATCCTGAGGCTGTCATAAAACACCTTTACACTGAACAAATAACCATAAAAAACGGCGATAAAAGCCTAACACTTTAATCGCCGTCCAACCTATATTACGCCGCAGTCATCATGGCTTTTAAATCGGTTGCAACATCAGTTGTGGTGCGTAACCCAAACTGTTGTTCTAAGATGTTGGCTAGGTTTTCAGTTAAGAAACCTGGGGCACTTGGACCAGTACGAATGTTTTTAACCCCTAAAGATAACAAGGTTAACAACACCACAATCGCTTTTTGCTCAAACCACGACAACACTAAACTTAATGGCAATTCATTTATGTCGCACTCAAACACATCTTTTAACGCTAACGCTAATTGAATTGCAGAGTAGGCATCATTACATTGGCCTACGTCGAGTAAACGTGGAATGCCATTGATATCGCCAAATTCCAATTTATTAAACTTATACTTACCACAACCTAGTGTAAGGATAAGTGAATCATCAGGTACTGATTTAGCTAGGTCAGTAAAGTAACTGCGCTCAGCTTTATCTCCGTCACAGCCACCGATTAAGAAGAAGTGTTTAATAGAACCATTTTTGACATTTTCAACCACAGTTGGCGCAGCGGCCATCAGTGCGTTGCGCGCAAAGCCAATGGTGATCATATGAGGAATTTCGTCATATTTAAAACCTTCAAGTGATAAGGCTTTGTCGATCACTGCGCTGAAATCTTCACCTTCAATGTGGCTTACTCCAGGCCAACCCACAATGCTACGGGTAAAAATTCGGTCAGAGTAATCGCCCACGTTAGGGTCAATAATACAGTTTGACGTCATCACAACCGCACCAGGGAAGTTAGAGAATTCTTTTTGCTGGTTTTGCCAAGCGCTACCAAAATTACCCACTAAATGGGAATACTTTTTAAAGGCTGGATACGCTAATGCAGGCAGCATTTCACCGTGGGTGAAAACGTTAATCCCTTTACCTTCGGTTTGTTGCAAGATTAGCTCTAGATCTTTCATGTCATGACCAGAGACTAAAATCGCTTTACCTTTCACAATTTTAGTATTGACTTGAGTTGGCTCTGGGTGACCAAATGCTGTCGTTTCGCCAGTATCTAACATCGCCATCACACGATAATTAAGCTGACCAATTTGCATTGCAGTGTTAAAAAGCTTATCCACATCAACCGAATCTTCACCTAAAAAGGCCATGATTTGATGGAATTCAGCAGCAATATCAGCATCAGTTTGATCAAGTACGCGGGCATGCTCCATATAAGCCGCTGCCCCTTTCAAACCGTAAAGACATAACAAACGTAACCCTAAAATATCTTCATGTACTTCACCACGATTGAGTAAAGCCACTGGTGCTTGCTCTAACATTTCAAGTTTACTTGCAGCAAGGTTTAAGGTGCCTTGTGCTGGGATCACTACCGCATCAATGCCCTTTTCTTGGCAGGCTGCTTCATAAGCCGTTTTTAATTGCTCACGGTAAGCTTGGGCTTGTTGGGCATAACCGATTAAACGGTCATCATCAAAGTTCACGTTAGTCAGGGTTGAGAAGAATGCTTTAGGCACAAACGTGTCAATGTTGCCATTTACAATACCCATCTCGCGGGCTTTGACTGCATAAGCTGATACGCCTTGCAGCATGTAAATTAGCAAGTCTTGTAGATCGGATGTTGAAGCTAACTTGCCACACATACCTTGAGAATAACTACAGCCATTTCCCGCTGGGGTTTTAATTGTTTGCTCACATTGTACACAAAACATAACACACTCCTGCTTTACTTATTTAATCATGTATAATTTTTACATGTTTTAGCGCAGTTTACTCTTTACAGCGTAAAGCTAAAGACTCTTTTGCGTTCAATGTGTGTTTTTATGATCGCTATCACGTTAAGAAAATGCTTAAGTATTTGTGGCAAGGTTGCTGTAATTAACCAAACACAAGCATTGCAATCAGAATAATATTTACCCTTGAATATTTTGCCGAAAGCATTGTCAGGGCAACTGTCGATGCGGAGAGATTGATATGAAAAATAATCTAAACAAAGGCTTATATGTCTAGATTTTCAATTGCAGACGGTACTGAATAATACTGATACTCGCATCAAGGGGGTAAGTGCAATGCAAGCGAATGACTCTCCTGCACCGCACTAAGAGATAGGCTAACAGTTTAATTGACCTGTTCAGGTCAACAAGACAAAAACAAAGACTGTCAATGCTGAGCTAGTAAAGCTGAGTGCTATCTATAATTGCGACCAACTCATTATGGCCTTCAACCTTATTGAGCGACAAACACAATCACCTTACGCTGCATCTCTTTGGCATCCTGGCGGCCATAATGCACCACTAAATCCTCTTTTCCATCGTGATTGATATCTGTTACCGACACCATTGAACCTTCTGTTGGCAAGGTAAAGGCTAACTCATCACTGCTTCTCGCAAATGGCGAGTCACCACTTTGGCCTTGAAATATTTTTAGGCGTTTTTCGGTATCGGACAACAATAACTCTTTAAATCCATCACCATTTAAATCGCCTAAGGTAATCACAGGCTCACCGGTTTGACCTGACGTTAAGCTAAAACTTAACTCCACTTCTTTGGTAACATTAGCTTGTTTAGGAAACTGAAATGCATTGTCCATTTTGAATACGTACACATCTTGATCAATACTGCCTGACAGCAATGCCCCGACAACTTGAGATACGCCAATATCAAACCCTGACACCACAACTTCAAATTGGTTATCTTTGTTTAAATCAACAAAACTTAACCCTGTTAATGTACCGTCAGCTCGGATGACACTGCTAGGTTTTCGGCCAAAACTGAGTACATTATTTTTGTTGCTGCCAAGGTAGACTTCGTAGTCATTACTGCGATCAAATACCCCGCTACTTTTGGTGTATCTAATCACTAAATCGGTTATGCCATCAGCATTGATATCGGCAATTTTTTCTACTTTTCGATACAGCAAATCACTTTGATCTAACTGCCGACCATAGGCATCACGTTTCTTCCACCAATCCACGCCACTAATGGGCTGACTGACAGAAATAAATGTTGCGCTAGGTGTAAACTGGCCATTATCTTTTTGAAAATACACTTCTAATAAACCTTCGCCAACTTTAATAATGTCATCACGATTATCAAAATTCGCATCGGAAAAATACAATTCTGGCTGGCTATATTCCGCTCCACTATCGGTTAATTCAATGTTTGGTAAAAGTGGTAATGACTGCAAGGTAAAGGTTTGTAAGTCGCTAACGGGATTATTATTTGCCAGTAGTAGGTGTAGAGTTTTAAAGTCACTCAAAACGATATCTGCAATACCATCATTGTTGATATCTTTTACAAAATTACCACGGGAAATATAATCGGCTTTAGGAGTTAACGTAATAGAACTGATTGGTGCAACTTTATTAATTTGACCTTGGGTTGATTCTTCTGAGATGGCTGCCAACACCGGATGACCTGGCTGATACTGCCACAAGCTATCTGCGCTCAAAAAGTACAGTTTTTGTAGCTGAAGTTTTTCACTTTCCTCTTCGGGTTGATAGACATCGTAACGAAACAATGAGGGATCAATAGGCTGTTTATCAAGTAAACTCAGCTTGTCCTCTTTGAAACCATACACATACAACCAACGCTGATATTTTTCATCTACGCCAATCACGACAAGTTCATTACCTTCGTTGTCCATAATATTGGCTGATATAACGGGTTGAACCAGTTCAATGTCCGCCTCAAGGGTATATTCTAAAAACGTGAGTTTTTCATTGGCGACTGCGACACCGGCACTCAACGCTGATAACACGACTGTTGAGCCAATAATCCCTTTGACCATGGTGGGTAATCTCATTGTTATTCTGTCCTTGATGTTGATAAAAGTGCTGACATAGTCTGTATTACTGAATCGCCTCGTAACACTCCCTTATCTGTTGTTCGCCATATTTTCGTTCTAATCCACGAACAACAAAATGACCTCTGGCCATATCCTGAAAATGATCAATAAATAATGTATTGATGATGGCACCACCTGCTGCGCCAATAGCAGGCACGGCTTGCGCCGCTATTTTTTGGGTCACTTGCACGCCAAATCGTTCGGCCACTATTGTGACAATTTTTACCATCATTGGCGCGGCTTCTTTACTGAACCCTTTGGTTGCTACATATTGCGCTGATTCAGCTATTGAATTCGCTAATACGGTGCGAACGGCAAAATAGCCCGTTTCTGCTTGATCATCATCAAGACTTTCCCCCCCAAACGCAAACACTTCTATGCAGGCCATTTTGGTTGCTAAATCGCTCAACTGCTCACCTTCACTGCGAGCAATGTCGGCTATTGAACGTAACATGATGGTGGTTGAAATAGGTAACTCAATCGCTAAGGCACTTAAACCAAAAAAGCCGCCGACACCGCCGCTCAGTGCGACACCAAGCTTGTGCCATTTATCGGAAGACTGTGTGTATGACGCATCTTTTAAGGTAAACAGTGCCGCATCAACCGCTTTGGTTAATGCCATTTGAGTGACCTTACCAATGCCATTGCTCACGGTTTTAGGTAATAAAGCAAAACCGTGTTCAATCGGTTTACCTATTGCATCAGTAATTTTGGCGGCCAGCCCAGGATTTTCTAGCAATTGCTTTGCTTGCTTTAAACGCTGAAAATCGGTGTCAGTAAGCTGCATAGTGTCCTTAATCTAGTGAGTACAAGTATTAGCAATAAAGCGGCATTCATAGTTTTAACATTAATAAGCAGGATAATGAAGATGCTAGCGGGGTAAGATTAAAGGGAAATGAAACAAACAGTGAAAAACGATAAATAACAGCGTCTTATTAAATCTACAATATGGTTAATCTTGACTAATAAACACTTAGAAAACACCAAAAATGTCGGCTATTTACCCGTTAAAAATGGCATTTGAGTATAAAGATAAAAATCATCGCCATAAAAAAGGACTAACAACAGGCTGTGTTAGTCCATTTCATATTCACCGCCTATTGTACTAGCGGTTAAGTGATCACTCGTCTATTCAACTATGGTGACAGACTCAATCATAATAGGTGTTTTAGGCACATCTTCATGGCCCGCTTTAGTCGTTGTTTTTACCTTTTCAATTTGCTTAACCACGTCAATGCCAGCAATGACTTTACCAAAAACGGCATACCCCCAACCATTATTGGTGGTTGCGGTATGATCAAGAAAGCTGTTGTTAGCAGTATTGATAAAAAATTGCCCGGTAGCCGAATGCGGTGCATCTGTGCGTGCCATTGCAATGGTGCCTAATACATTGCTTAGCCCACGATTAGCCTCATTCACAATCGGCGCGTGGGTGGGTTTTTCTTCCATATTGGCGGTAAAGCCCCCGCCTTGAATCATAAAACCTTTAATCACACGATGAAAAATAGTCTGTTCGTAAAAGCCTTCCTGACAATATCTTAAAAAGTTTTTTGAACTCACGGGCGCTTTTTCTAGATCAAGTTCAATGTGAATATCGCCAACGTTAGTGGTGAAAATAATGGTCATAATGGCTCGTTAATTTAAAGGTAAAAAAGGATTAACTCATCGGTTGTTCTGGCGATTCAGGTTCCCAAAACTGTAATTTTATTTGTTCGACTTTATCGCGACATGCTAAAAAAGCCGTCACTAAATCGGGATCAAATTGTTTACCTGCACCGTCAGCAATATAATCTAATGCAGTTTGTGTCGGCCATGGTTTTTTATAGGGTCGAGTAGACGTTAACGCATCAAACACATCAACTATGGCAACGATTCTGGCACTTAAAGGAATATCTTTACCACTTATGCCTGTTGGGTAGCCATTACCATTCCAATGTTCATGGTGATATAACGCGATTTCTTTTGCCATAACCAGCAATGGGGCGTTATCGTCATCCTCTAAAATTTCAGCACCCAGTATGGGATGTTGCTGCATAATGGTGCGTTCATCGTCAGTTAGCCTACCCGGCTTTAATAAAATGGCATCTGGGATACCAATCTTGCCAATATCATGCATAGGCGAAGCATGCAAAATGTGCTCGCACCATGTGTCAGTAGCACCGATATGCTGCGCCAACATCTGGCTTAAATGACCGATTCTAACAATATGTAAGCCGGTTTCATTATCCCTAAATTCAGCAGCTCGACCTAATTTAAGGATAATTTTATGGCGAGTGTTTTCTAGTTCTTTAGTTCGCAATTTGACTAGATCTTCAAGCTGCCTAGCTTGATTTGCCAATGCTAATTGATTTTTGACTCTAACCGTTAACACAGCAGGACTGATGGGTTTACAAATATAATCAACTGCGCCTAATTCTAAACCCGTTTGCTCATCCCATTCTTCCGTTTTAGCGGTGACAAAAATAATGGGGATTCGGCTTGTATTGGGATCAAGCTTTAGTTGCTGACAAACTTCAAACCCATTCATTATTGGCATCATAACATCTAATAAAATGAGGTCTGGAAGCGGTTCCATAAGAGCAAGTTCCAATGCTTTTTGGCCTGATGTCGCAGCTCTTACAGTAAATTTATCTGCTAAAATACCGTGAATAATTCGAATATTATCCGGCATATCATCAACGACTAGAATCGTAGGTTTCAATGTCATTTCATCCACCGCTATATCTCCGCCTTAATTTCAACATTATCAAACAGCACTGTTATAAAACCCATTATTACCCTCTAGCTATTTTGGTTTATTTTTTAACCAATTATTGGGGAGCGGGAATATAACTGAAGACGAATAAATAACACACGACAATCATTACAATAACGCCAATACACCCACCAAAAAGCAACAAACATAACAACAAAAACAAACTAACTTAACGCCTCTAGCTATAATCACAATATATGCATACAAATTAAACAAATAAGTGTTATCTGATATTTAAATGTTTAGTTTATGAGCATTTCATTAAGTATGATTACGGTTATCATAATTGATAAGGTTAGTATAAAAAGCGCCCTAAGCAATAGGATTTGATGAGTAAAACAGATGATCTCATTTTCGACACCAGTGCATCAATCTGCAGCAGCAATGCCCGCAAATTCAAAGCGCATACTTAACCAGCTAACCTAAACAGAAACAACATAAAACCAATTGGAATTAATGATGCAAGAAAATGTGATGAACCCGATAAACTTGACTCCAATAAGGTTATACAGCAAACAATTAACTGCACTATGTTTATTAATTTTGTTGATGTTATTTTCCGTCAATGGGAATAGTACGACATTATCAGACCAATTAACCGCTGTGCCGGCGCTAGCAAACGAATCCGCTTCATCTAAACTTTTGCAACAAACCAAAAGTGCTCTACAAAAGAAGCCCCAAAAAAGCATCACCATGATCCTCGAAGTGGACAGACCGTTCTGGCGTGAAATAGCCACTTACTCTCAATTCGCAGCAAATGATCTCAATGTTCAGCTCAATATTGTTTACAGTGATAACACTAATTCGATGTTGCTCAATTTAAGCCGCAAAGCGATTGAAGCACAAACCGACGGTATCATCATTTCTGAAAATACCGATATTTTACCGACACTGTTAAAAGAGGCTGAAGAGCACCGCATTCCCGTCATTACAATTAATTCCAATTTAAAAGAGTCAAAACGCTCTCTCAAAGCAGACAGTTTAAATTGGATTGCTCGCTTTGGCAGAGATTTAGATTCAGGTCAAAACCTTATAAAACAATTGGTTGACGAAAAAATATCTGCCGATTGGCAACCGAATATTTTAATTTTAGGCGGCAACCCAGACGATATCTCGGTGATCAACAGAGTCAATGACATGGTCGAGTATATTTCTGCGCGTTGGAAAAATGCGCCTATTACCATTAAGTACACCAATTGGGACCCACAAATCGCGAGAGAACAATATGCGCTTGCCCGGTCTGAAAACAATGACATCAATTTAGTTGTGGCAATGAATGCGTCATTGGCTAAAGCTGTTGTATTAGAAACCGAGCAACAGCCCTTTTCAAAGCCCCTTATTGGCGCATTAAGTTGGCTTCCTGAATTAATTTCTGACATTCCTGAGCATAAAATCAATGCTGCGACCATAGGCGCAGACATGATGGGAGGATTTGCAACGGTACAGATGTTTGATTATTTAAATGATAATCAGATCAAGCGCCAAGGTTTCGATTACGTGATCCCACCTGTGGTAGTGACAGCGGGTAATTATAAAAGCTATTTGCCATTCTTAAATCTGCAGGACGAAAATATTGATTTTAAAAAAACCTCGCTCACATTTAACCCCAAAAAACTGTTAATGGACTTCAAAGTATCAGATTTGATCAACTCCTATGATGTCCAGCAATTTTTAAATAATTTAACCGCAGAAGAAAAGGCTTTTATTAAGCAGCATCCCATCATTAATCTAGGTGTAGACCCCGATGCCGCGCCGTTAGACTTTATTAATGACAAGGGTGAACAACTCGGTATTATTGCCGACTTTTTGGCCGAAATAAGCCCGCTGCTACCGTTACAATTTAACATCAGCTCCGCAGAAACTTGGCAGCTACTACTAAATGATTTTACTCAACAAAAAATAGATGTGCTTTCACCCGTGTCAGATCATCATTCTCGTGACAAAGACATGTTATTTACCAATGCACTGGCTTACTTTCCCGCGGTGATTGTCACAAGAAACGATGCCGACGAGATCAACGGCCTTGATGACTTAACCGGAAAAAAAGTCGCCGTGGTGGCAGAGGACATTACCGAGGTGCAATTAAAAGCAGAGCATCCTGAGCTGACGGTTGTTTCCTACAACACTTTAGAAGATGTGCTTGATGCCGTTAATCAACATCAAGCCTTTGCAGCCTTTATTCATTATCCATTGGCATCCAATATGTTAGAGGCTTTTGGTCATCACGATTTAAATATTGTTGATTTGTCGGATTATCGATTCGGGGTCTCCATTGGTGTCAGAAAGGACTGGCCTGAACTTAAAAGTATATTAAATAAAGCCTTTGCCTATATCCCTGAGACTCGAAAACAACAGATCAGAGATCGCTGGATTAATGTACGCTACGACTTTGGGATCAAGAGACAACAAGTCATCAATTGGGTTATCAATTTAGCGATTATTCTGACTGTCGTCTTTGGTGTTTTTATCTATTGGAATCGACGTTTAAACAAAGAGATTACCCAGCGCAAACAAACCGAAGAACAGCTTAACCTCAGTAGGGCAAGGTTTCAGTCTCTCTTTGATGTCTCTATTGAAGCTTGTATGTTATCTGATACCGAAGGCACCATACTCGATTGTAACCAAGCCCTTCTCGATTTAGTTTCATACAAAACCAAAAGTGATGTGATAGGCATGCAGCCGACATTATTTTATACCGCCGACGCGAGTCAGCGGCAGCATTTATTCAAAAACCGCTTAGCGCAAACGCTGCAACAAGGGACGCATATTTACGAATCTGAAATGCTGAGTTCAACTGGGCAACATATCCCGATTGAAGCAACCCTTAAAGTTGTCGAATTAGAAGGGCTTCAATGTATTCTTGGCTCCTTTCATGACATCAGCGAAAAATTACGCATTAATAGACTGTTGATTCAAGAGCGCGATGTATTACAAAACATCCTAGGAAAAAGCCCTATTGGTGTATGGATTTGCGTGCAAAATACCTGTCGTTATACCAACAAACGTATCACCGAAATGACCGGGCTAAATATCGGTCATTCCGTCGCGGATATCTTTGCCAACCGCAATGATTTCAATGCCATTTTACAGCTTAATGCTGGGGAAGAATTACAGCTTGAAACACAATTCAAAACACCCAATGGCACCATCAGAGACATCTTTATTACGGCTTACCCTACAATTCACGGTGGCCAAAATGCCAACTTGTGTTGGGCATTAGATATTACCGATGACAAACTCATTCAAACCGAATTAGCAAGTGCAAAAGAAGCTGCGGAATCTGCCAATCAAACAAAGTCTAATTTTTTAGCCAATATGTCGCATGAAATACGTACCCCAATGAACGCTATTCTCGGCATGTCTTATTTAGCATTACAAACTGAGCTGACAGGCAAACAACGTGACTACGTCGATAATGTTCACCGTGCTGCAAGTTCTTTGCTGGGTATTTTGAATGATATTTTAGACTTTTCGAAAATTGAAGCAGACAAAATGGATATCGAATCGGCAGAATTTGATATCTTCGATGTTTTTTCCAATCTAGCTAACATCATCAGCTTCAAAGTTGAAGAGAAAAACATCACTGTTTTATTTGATTTCCCGTCTGATTACCCAAGATTTTATATGGGTGACAGCATGCGATTAGGTCAAATTTTAATCAATTTTTGTAATAATGCGATCAAGTTTTCTCATCCCAATAGCGACATTATTATCAGGGGCAACGCCATACCAAATGGTAAAAATATTGATCTTACTTTTTGCGTCGAAGATTTTGGCATCGGTATACCAAAGCACAAGCAAGCCAAATTATTTGGGTCATTTGAGCAGGTTGATGCCTCTACATCGCGAGAATATGGCGGAACTGGCCTAGGGTTAGCAATCAGTAAGCGCCTTGCGCACTTAATGGGAGGTGAGGTTTATCTTGAAAGCGAAGAAGGAAAAGGCAGTCGATTTTACTTAGCCCTAACCTTACCCAAAGGTAGAGATCATGATCCAATCATTCGATATGAAGCCGCCAAAGGCAAAACGTTTACCTTAATTGGACTCCCGGCAATCATAACCAATGATTTGGTAAAGCATGCTCATTTTTTTGGTATGCATACAATTGTGGCAGATGAAACAAGTACAGCGCTTGAACAGCAAGGGGCATTCGAGCCAGCATCAGACACCCCAGTTTATGTTATTTGTGATTTTGAAAGTTGCAACACGACGTTATTGGACGTTTTGAGGAAAAATCCGGCATCAAAGCTGGTCATAGTGAATAAACTTTCTGAACAAGATGAAGTCAATGCATTGATGAGTGAAAGTGATCAGATTTTTTCAATCACTAAACCACTAACACCTGCAAGCATGGGTGATGCCGCAGTCAAGCTGATAACGGGCGATGCCCCAACAACAAGTGAATTACATGCCGAACAATCCATGTTCGAGCTTAAATCAAGATTAGCCGGTGCCGAAATATTATTAGTTGAAGATAATTTATTAAATCAAGAGTTAGCAATAGAACTCTTAAGACAAGCAGGTATAAAAGTTACTGTGGCCAATAACGGTATTGAAGCCGTTGAATTAGTCCAAAACCAGCGATTTGATGGCGTACTCATGGATGGTCAAATGCCACTAATGGATGGATATGAAGCCACGAGGCGTATCCGTGCAGATAAACAGTTTACTGACCTACCCATTATTGCAATGACAGCAAATGCCATGAAAGAAGACGTGGACAAAGGCATCGCTGCGGGTATGAACGATCAAATCAATAAACCTGTTCATGTGAAAGACTTATACAGCATCATGGCGCGCTGGATATCACCTAAAAAGCCGTCTCTGGTTGCCAAGAGCAAACAGACAGAATCATCAATCTCAATGCCTAAAATCAATGGACTAGACACCCAAAGAGGCTTGATGTATTGCAACCAAGATTCAAGCTTATATAGCAAATTGTTACGTTCTTTCACCCAAACGGGTGAAACACTTATCAACCAACAAAATCAAGCACTTGCAACAAAAGACTTAGCTGAAATGCAACTAAGTAGCCATACATTGAAAGGAGTCACGGCAAATATTGGGGCAAATGAAGCCAGCCATACTGCCGCTGACATTGAACTGTTAGTTAATAATAGCGATAGCCCTGATTGGCAATTAATTGCAAAAAATACCCATGAGTTACATCAACATCTTACGGTGCTACTAACTGAGCTGGATAAGTGGCATCAAAAAAATCAGCAATTTACAGTTAAACGCGAATTAGATGATGAGGTGATTATGCAAATGCTGACCCAGCTTAATCTTTGTTTAGAACAATATAATACAGAAGCATTAGAGTGGGTTAGCCAGCTAGATGGCATATCGAAGTTAGTACCACACAAATCCTTACTCAAATCATTAAAAAATGATGTTGAGCAATTTGAGTTTGATTTAGCCATCGAAAAACTAACGCAATTAACCACCTCATTGAATTTAGTGAAGGAATAGCTTTATGCAATTGAATCAGATGACAGCAATGATTATCGAAGACATGGATGCCATGCGTAACATCATGGTTGAACAATTGCGACAACATGGTTTTGGCCGCGTATTACCTGTTGAAAATAGCCGTAGGGCATTAGAAACACTGGAACACAATAACGTAGATATTGTGCTGCTTGATTGGATTATGCCTGGTGGTAATGGTATTGAAGTGTTACAAACGATGCGCTCAAATCCACAATGGCACTCTATTCCGGTCATTCTGGTTACTGCTCATACCAACAGAGATATGGTGACACAAGCCATAAAATATAATGTTTCGAACATCATCGCCAAACCCTTCACGGCTAAAACATTACAAGCAAGAGTGATACAAGCCTTAAAAGCCGAACGCAAAAACCTTTTTGAACAACTTGCACCAAAAGATCCCGATGAACTATCGTCGCAACCATTAGCAGCTGATATCAATAGCATTTTAATTGTTGATGATGTTCCTGATAATTTGGCATATTTAGTTGGTTTACTGAAAGACGATTATAAAATTCGATTCGCCAAAAATGGGGCTTCAGCATTAAAAATTTGCCAATCCGCTACCCCGCCAGATTTAGTATTACTTGATATAATGATGCCAGATATGGATGGCTATCAGGTACTGAAAGCCATGCGCGAACATCCACAATCAGACCAAATTCCTGTGGTATTTGTTACTGCACTAACAGAAATTGAACACCAAGTCGCCGGACTAGAAGGCGGCGCAATCGATTATCTAACCAAGCCTATTCAACCGCAGATTTTAAAGCTACGAGTAAAAAACTTGCTGGCCACGGTAAACTTACAACGTGATCTCCAAGCTAATTATGACAATATACTTGCGATGGCGAAGTTAAAAGACAGCGTAGAAGATATCGTTCATCATGATTTAAAAGGCCCTTTAATTGCGATAAGTGCTATGGCCGAACGGATTGCGCAAGACAAAAGTTATCCAAAAGAATTACAAACAAAAATCAATCAAATAGAAGAAATGGCTCAGCAATCAATAAACACCATCAGTTTATTTTCAGTGCTGTATAAAATTGAAACAGGCCGCTTTCAATTATCCCCTGAACCCTTTTCTATTCACAATATTATCAAGCGTATTTTGAATGTTATGCATGTCACGTTTCATCACAAACAACTGTTAGCATATCAAATTCCCGATGAAGAACCGAATCAAGAGTTTTATGTATTAGGGGATCCAATCTTAACTTACTCCTTGTTATTGAATTTGATAAAAAATGCCTTTGAAGCGGCCAAAATGAGAACAAAAGTAGCTATTCATTTTGAATCGAACAACAAAATGGTCAAGGTCAGAATTGAAAATACAGGCGTTGTGCCAGAAGATATACGTGATACTTTTTGGGATAAATACGTGTCATCGGGTAAATCGAAAGGCTCTGGTCTTGGCACATACTCAGCCAAAATACTTACCCAAGCTCAAGGTGGAGAAATTGAATTGTCGATCGATGATCTGCAAAACTTAACCTCCATAACGGTATCTATGCCCATAGCAAAGCATTGAAGCAGGTAATATCAGCACGTAATAAAGTGCCTGCAATTATGATGCAGGCACTCTATTCACTATTGATTAAACAAATCTATCGCCGTTCGAGTCATGGCTTTCACCCCCGTAGTAATAGTGGCTGGGTAGTCTGGGGCAAATTGGCTTGAATGCAATGAGGGTAAGGTGTCACCTTTTGTGACACTGTCTGTATACAATGTGGGCTCCACAGCCCCTAGCCAAAACAGTGTAATGGGCACTTTTTCAGCCGTTCTGCCATATAAACCAAAATCTTCCCCAGCCATAACCGGCGGCGCAACTTGCACATTGTCAGCCCCCAGTTCTGCTTCAATACTGACCTTCACTTTTGCCGCTAATACAGGATCGTTATAGGTAGAGGGGATAGTTTGATCGTCATGCACCTTCACTTCAGGCATTAAATGTTCAGGCAGACCCGCACTGATTGCTATGCCCTTAGTAATGCGCTTAATCGCCTCAATTTGCTGGGTTCTCACCTCTGGGTTGTATGAGCGCAAAGTGAGCTGCAGCATGACTTCATTTGAAATAATATTATGCTTTGCGCCGCCATGAATTGAGCCTACGGTAACCACATTTGGCTCAAGCGGCGAGATTTCGCGGCTAGGAATAGTTTGCAAAGCCAGCACGGTTCTGGCCGCCAATACCACAGGATCTATGGTGGTATGCGGGTAAGCACCATGACCGCCTTTGCCTTTGATTTTAATATCAACAGAGTCAACATTGGCAAGTGCATAGCCGCTAACCACGCCAACTTTTCCGGCGGGAATGCTGGCGCTAACGTGCAAACCTAACACGGCATTTGGCGTTGGGAACTGGCTAAATAAGCCTTGCTTTAACATCGCTTTAGCCCCACCTCCGACTTCTTCAGCAGGTTGCGCCACCATCATTAATGTTCCTTGCCATTTATCTTTATGCTGCATAAGCTGCTGCGCGGTGCCAATTAAACTGGTCATGTGAATATCATGGCCACAGCCATGCATAACACCCACGGTATTATTACTGGCATCCACAGTGGTGACTTTTGAAGCATAAGGCTTACCGGTTTGTTCAATAATCGGTAAACCGTCAGTATCAGCGCGGATCATTATGGTTGGGCCTGCACCATTTTTTAAAATACCGACGACCCCATAACCACCAAAGTTTGCCGTTACCTCAAAACCAAGCTCGGCCAATTCTTGTGCCATTCGAGCACTCGAGTTTTTCTCTTGATAAGATAATTCAGGATGCTGATGCAGGTGTAAGTAAAGCTGCTCTAACTTAGGTAATGCCTGCTTAACCGAGTCTTCTAATGATGTTGCTTGACTGGCGGTTGAGCTAAATAAGCTACAAGATAGCGATACCGCTAAAGCAAGTTTTGAGGCGTTCATAGGGCGTCCTTGGTATCCGTTGGTTGAATCAAAGCTGATATGTAACAGCATCAAGCTACTCTAAACCAGTGACAGCGAATAAACTAGCACGCAACACCAACATCATCACAGCAAATAAACATTAATATTTTTATAAATCATCAACATATCGCGCTAGCTCTGAAGCAATAAAACGCCTATATTTAACGGGTATTTTTAATATCGATATAAAATCTAGATCAAGGAAAGACAGACTATGCTGCATTTTTGGCGAATACTTTGCTCCGTTTTTATCCTGACTTCAATCTCGGTGCTGGCTGCGGATGATATAAACTTAAAAAAGGTATCTGAAGCAGAGTTACGCACCGAGGCCATCATTGAAGCCAAAACTAACCAACAATTTAGCAAAGAGGGTGAAACGCCTCTTTCGACAATGATTGTCATTAGCGATGCGATCAAAAAAAATGATTGGCAAAAAGCCAGTAAATTTATTGATTTACGCTATTTACCTGAAAATGTCCGCGCTGAAGATGCACCAGAATTAATCCGTAAATTAAGCATCCTATGGAAAAAGCAAAACATCATTGATTTGTCGCAAATCAGTGACTCACCAGCAGGGCAGGCTAACGATAACTTGCCCTCTTATCGTGATTTACTTGGCGTATTAGAAACCGAGGATGGCCCCTTTCCTATTTACCTACAGCTCGTTCCCGATGGTAAAGGCGGCGAAATATGGAAAATATCCAATGCAACGATTTCTAAAATACCTAAACTTTGGCAACAATATGGCTATCCACCACAAATAGAAGCTCTAGCGAACTTTTTACCGCAAGTGACTATTTTCCATATGGATAACTGGCAGGCACTTATTTTCTTTGTCAGTATTTTCTTAGGCTGGGTAGTCGCAGGTTTTATCAGTATGCTGGCGCAATCTATCGCCAAAATATTTGAAAAAAACCTCAAAGGCATCACTCTGTTTTGTGGCCGCAGTCTACGATGGTTTGTTTACCTACTGCTTTTGCAAAACACCGCGTTGGCATTAGGTCTTTCGGTACGCGCCAGAGTATGGTTTGAAAACGGCACTTTAATCTATCTTGCATTTACCCTACTTGCTTTAGGGTTGATTGAGTTATTTGCCAGCGTCAAAGCAGAACAATTACAAAGTAAAAGTAAAAAGAACAACTACAGCATTGCACTCCTGCGTCCCATGGTCGCCATTGTAAAAATTATTACTGTCATTGTTGGCATATTAATGTGGTTTGAAAGCTCAGGCTACAATATGGCGACCATTTTAACCGGCTTAGGCGTAGGCAGTTTAGCAATTGCATTAGCGGCACAAAAACCATTAGAAAACGTGTTTGGTGCATTTACCATTTATGCATCAAAACCCATTAACCCTGGCGACTTTTGCCGTTTTGGTGACGTTAAGGGAACTGTAGAAGAAATTGGTTTACGCTCAACAAGAGTAAGAAAACTAGACCGTTCGGTTGTGCATATTCCCAACTCGGTATTTTCATCAAAAGAGTTAGAAAACTTTTCGGTTATTGATCGCCGCCGCTTCAAGCAAGATTTACGCATCAGCCTAACCACCCCTAAAGAGCAGATACAAGTACTGCTAATTGAACTAAGAAAGTTACTTGCTGGTCACCCCAAAGTGCTTGATGTGGGTCAGCGCGCCCGTTTTCTTGCCATTGAGCGCGATGCGTTTTTGATAAAAATTAACGCCTATATTGATACCGGTAATGTGATCACCTATTTCGGCATTGCCGAGGATTTAAACTTTCACATTTTAACCATTTTGACAGAGTTAAACATTCAGATTGCACCAGCAGGCCAAAGCGTGGTGTTAACCCCATACCATGAGCCCAATGCCGCCATGCAACAAGAAGCTGCAACGACCATGCAGCAACTGATAGCTGCTGAAGAAATGCCGTTTCCTAACTTTAGTAAAGAAACCAAAGCCACCCTTAAAGACAGTGTGCAATATCCCCCTGTTGGCAGTATTTCCAATGCCGAGAAAAAAGAGCCCCCTACTGCGGAGGATGCGGCAACAGAGCAAGCTAAAACAGAAGAGCAGCAAGCCGCTTTATCTGAAATTGAATCTGACCAAAGTGCCACTGACAGCGGTAAATCTTAGTCAATAGTGCACTTGTTGAAGCGGATAAGACGAGTTAATAAAGGCTGATCAACTCATCTTATCCGTTCTAAATAATTGGAGCTTTAGATGCCACAAGACGAACGCTATTTTTATCAACCAAGTCAGGGGCATGGCTTAGCCCACGACCCACTTAATGCCATTGTCAGCCCACGCCCCATTGGTTGGATAGCCTCAAAAAATAGCCAAGGTCAACGTAATTTAGCCCCTTATAGTTTTTTTAATTGCTTCAATTACACCCCGCCCATTATTGGCTTTGCCAGTATTGGCAGGAAAGACAGTGTCGCCAATATTGTCGAAACCGGTGAATTTGTCTGGAACTTAACCACCAGAGAATTGGCTGAAAAAATGAATCAAACCTCTGCGCCTTTACCCCGCGGTGAAGATGAATTTACTTTTGCAGGGCTAACACCGGCAGCCAGCAAAATAGTATCTGTTGATCGCGTAGCAGAAAGCCCAGTAAACTTTGAATGCAAGTTAACCCAATGCATCCAATTAAAAGATGCCAATGGTCAAGATATTGATACTTGGCTAGTGCTTGGTGAAGTGATCGCGGTGCATATCGCCAAACACCTGATTAATGACGCTGGCATCTATCAAACCACACTCGCTGAACCTGTTATGAGAGCAGGTGGCCCAACCGCTTATTACACAGTTACTGAAAACAATCGCTTTGATTTATCTCGCCCGGTAATGTCAAAGTAATATGCAAGCACAACAGTTAACAAAAATCGTTAAAGTCCTTGGCGCGCAAAGTGCTTCCCATGTAGACACGATTCAATCACTTTGGGGCGATTATGGAGAGCTTGTCAGAGTCTATTTAACGGGGTATCACTGTGCATCTGTCATTGTTAAACATATTCACTTTCCTCAGCCTAAAACTCATCCCAGAAGTTGGGCGACTGATTTATCCCACCAGCGAAAACTCTTATCGTATCAAATAGAAAGTTATTGGTATCAGCATTACGCCAATCTCTGCACCGCGAGTTCTTATGTGCCCAAATGCCTGTGGATTGAAACAACTGAGCACGAAACCCTGCTGATTTTAGAAGATCTAGCCCAACTTGGGTTCAGCGCAATTAATCCTCAACCTAGCAAAAGCGTGATTCAAGCCTGTTTAACTTGGCTTGCGCACTTTCATGGCCAATTTATGCAACACAGTGGTGACGGATTATGGCCGATTGGAAGTTATTGGCACTTAGCAACAAGGCCTGATGAACTCGCCGCGTTGCAAGATACTAAGCTAAAAAACGCGGCTACAGCATTAGATAGCCTCCTTAATCATTGCCAGTTTCAAACCTTAGTACACGGCGATGCCAAACTAGCCAACTTTTGTTTTACACCTGATTCAACTAAAGCTGCCGCGGTCGATTTTCAATACATTGGCAAAGGCTGCGGTATGAAGGATGTCGCCTATTTCCTCAGTAGTGTCATAGCATTCAATCAAGCCACTGCAAGTATCGAACAAGCCGTAGAACAATATATTGATTTTTATTTCAAACAATTAGCCATCAGCGTTGCCCACCACCATCCTGCTATCAATGCTGCACGCCTCGAGAGCACATGGCGCCCGCTATACGCCATTGCTTGGGCTGACTTTCATCGTTTTATCAAAGGCTGGAGCCCTGAGCATCCTAAAATAAATGCCTACTCTGAAACGTTAACCTTACAAGCACTTACGCAGTTAGCCGCTGAAAACGATGACCACAACTAAACCAAAAACACAGAGGATGACTTGGTTAACTGTTTAAGTGGCGCTGCTTATAGTCAGTGGGGCTCATGCCATAATACTGTTTAAACAAGCGGCTGAAATGGCTAGCACTGTGATACCCCAGTGAAAAACACACTTGGGTAATTTGCTGCCCCTGGGCAATTAATTTTGCCGCCTGCTTAAGCCTAATCTGTTGCTGAAAAGCCATTGGAGTGCAACCAAAATGGTTTTTAAATTGGCTAAAAAATTTGCTGCGACTCATGCAGGCAAGCCGACATAACACATCGATATCTAAGGCTTCATGTAAATGATTTCTCATGTACTGCAACACTGAATTCAAGCCATTAAATTCAGGATTTTGTTCACTATGAAGTAATAAAAAATCACGGGTTTGAAAGCGCAATAATCTAATCACTAATTCTGAAATGGCTAAATCTATCAAACAAGATCTGTCTTGTTCGTTTTCGGTAAAAATCTGCACCATACGCTCGAGCAACGCTTGGGTTTGTTGGTTATGGTGGGTATGGACAACGGATTGTCGATATTGCCAGTCACCGTAGGATTTTTCTAATGGAGCCCGCATTTGCAGTTGCTCTGCCACTTGTTTCACTTTATCAGTGGCAATTTCAATCGCTAAACAAGTAGTTGGCTGATGAATTTTAGCCTCTGGAAAATCGATTTCTACCGCTTGATTCGGTGCCATGATAAACGATTCATGCGGGTAAAAAGCCGCCTCATAATCATCGACCGAATGCATGACTTTTTTGCCCGTCACCATGCCACAAAACAATAATTGGTCTGACTTTAACGCCACCCGTGACGCTTGCTCAAAAGTATCGTAAATACTTAGCTCAGCCTCGGGGCCAGCAAAAGTCATTTTATTCTCCACCAGCACCTGGGGCACGGCGCGCTTTTGTTGTAAACATCCTTTGATCATCATTTCACCTATAGCAGGGTTATACCACTCGAATATAACAATCCTGTACAACAATCCTTGCTATCGGTGACCAGATAAAAACACAGGTTACATTATCAATTGTACTGTGAGTCAACAGCTATGGATTTTCAGAATAGCGCTCTAATCAATATTTGTTCTAGGTTAATTAGTCATCCCAAAAATACAATTAGAGGAAAGTATATGATTTATGCAGCACCCGGCGAAACAGGATCTGTCATCACGTTCAAGGCTGTTTATCAAAACTACATCGGTGGTCAATGGGTCGAACCGGTTAATGGAAAATACTTTGATAATATCAGCCCGGTCAATGGCCAAGTTTTCTGTAAAATTCCGCGTTCAGACCAACATGACATCGATTTAGCATTAGATGCAGCCCATAATGTTAAGGCAGCCTGGGGAGCAACCTCAGCAACAGAGCGGTCAAATATTTTACTTAAAATAGCCGATCGTATTGAGGCCAACCTTACCCAACTTGCTGTCGCAGAAACCTGGGATAATGGTAAAGCGATACGTGAAACGTTAAATGCTGATATTCCATTAGCTGTGGATCATTTCCGATATTTTGCTGGTTGCCTGCGCGCGCAAGAAGGCAGCGCCGCTGAAATTGATGCCAATACTTTGTCTTATCATATCCATGAGCCTTTAGGCGTAGTCGGACAAATTATTCCGTGGAATTTCCCTATTTTGATGGCCGCTTGGAAACTCGGTCCGGCCTTAGCAGCCGGTAACTGCGTAGTATTAAAACCAGCAGAACAAACGCCTGCATCGATTTTAGTGTTAATGGAATTAATCGGCGATTTATTACCTGCTGGCGTACTGAACATAGTCAATGGTTACGGCGCTGAAGCAGGCCAAGCCTTAGCCACAAGTAAACGCATTGCCAAAATCGCCTTTACCGGTTCAACACCTGTGGGGTCGCATATTATGAAATGCGCCGCTGAAAACATTATCCCTTCTACCGTAGAGCTTGGGGGGAAATCGCCAAATATTTTCTTTAATGATGTGTTCAATTTTGAAGACGAATACCTCAGCAAATGTATTGAAGGAGCGGTACTCGCATTTTTCAACCAAGGCGAAGTATGTACGTGTCCATCAAGGCTGTTAGTGCAGGAAGATATTTACCCACAATTTATTGAAAAAATTATTGAACGCTCCAAAGCCATTAAACGTGGTAACCCACTGGATACAGACACCATGGTGGGCGCGCAAGCCTCTGAAGAACAATTTGATAAAATCATGAGTTATATCGCAATCGGTAAAGAAGAAGGTGCTGAAGTGTTACTTGGCGGTAATGTTGAAACCATTAGCAATGAGTATCAAAAAGGCTTTTATATTCAGCCAACCCTTTTAAAAGGCACCAATAACATGCGTGTGTTCCAGGAAGAAATTTTTGGTCCGGTTATTTCGGTCACCACTTTTAAAGATGAAGCGGAAGCACTCGCTATGGCTAATAACTCTGAATTTGGTTTAGGTGCCGGGGTATGGACCCGCGACATGAATTTAGCTTATCGAATGGGGCGTAAAATTGAAGCAGGAAGAGTCTGGACCAACTGCTATCACATGTATCCCGCCCACGCCGCATTTGGGGGTTACAAAAAGTCAGGTGTCGGGCGCGAAACCCATAAAGTGGCACTAAACCATTACCAACAAACTAAAAACCTGCTGGTTAGCTACGATGTCAATCCGCTGGGCTTTTTTTAATGTCATAAAATCGCGTATTGATTGTTGGGCACAGGGCTGATGTGATTCAGCCCTGTTATTATTGCCAGCATAAGTTCAAAAAACGCTTACATAACACACTGGATTTTTAGCTGAAATTACATACACTGTAATCAATGCGGTTAATTCAATAGGACAGGTATGACGACTAAAAAAATATTAGTAATAGATGACGATCCCATTTGTTCAGGTGTGTTGCTGGCAATTATTGGTGATGCACACCAGGTTATATCTGCTAATTCAGGTTCCAGCGCATTAGAAATTCTCACCACATTCAAACCAGATCTCATTTTACTTGATATCAATATGCCCAACATTAACGGCTATCAAGTTGTAAAACTGGTGAAAAATAATCCGCTGACAGAGAATATTCCTATCATTATTCTCAGTGGTCTAACTGAAGAGTCAGATAAAGAGTTTGGCTTACGCATAGGTGCCGACCATTACCTGACAAAACCTATTATGCCCGATGAGATTGAACGCACCATTAAACAATATTTAGGTCATTAACACCGCCCCATAAAACGAAAGCACTTTTGGCTTTCGTTTTATCACTCTCTCCGTCATCAACTCCCCGATATTCATTAGCCTTCATTTGTAGTATCTGATTACTACCACTGTCTTTTTTGAGCCAGTAAAGTAACAAGGTAATTTGAATATAAATGGAGTTTATGATGGCTAAAGTGTTAATTATTGCGGGTGATTTTGTTGAAGATTACGAGCTGATGGTGCCGTTTCAAGCATTACAAATGGTAGGACATCAGGTCACTGTTGTGTGCCCAAATAAATCAGCAGGTGACACCATTAAAACGGCTATTCATGATTTTGAAGGCGATCAAACCTACACCGAAAAACCGGGACACTTATTCGCATTAAATGGCGATTTTAATGATATTCTCGAGCCTCAATTCGATGCCTTGCTTATCCCAGGTGGCCGCGCGCCAGAATACCTTCGTCTTGATAAAAGAGTCATTGCTTTAGTACAAGCTTTTGCAGCAAGTCAAAAACCGATTGCGGCTGTGTGTCATGGAGCCCAGCTATTAACGGCTGCCAATGTAGTTCAAGGTAAAAAGATATCGGCTTACCCAGCTTGCGCCCCTGAAGTGACACAGGCTGGTGGTGAATACTGTGAGATAGCAGTTACCGAAGCCATTACTGATGGTAACTTTGTCACCGCACCAGCATGGCCTGCACATCCGGATTGGTTAGCACAATTTAATCAATTGCTAACTCGCTAATCATCAGCACTTAACGTGTGAAGTTTGGATTGCATCAGCAAATATAATCCGTCACGATGGGGACTCATCAACCAACGTGACGGATCATCATATGTGTGAAATTTATTCTGGAGCTGAACCTGAACTTTTTGAATCACAAACTCGCTCTATTCGCATTGACGGAGTGGTGACAAGCATTCGACTTGAAGCGGTATTTTGGCAAATTATTCAACAAATCGCTGAAGAAGCCGATTTGTCTATCGCTGAATTCCTCACCCGCATTTATCGTGAAGTTATGATTAAACGCGGCGAAATTAATAATTTCAGCTCTCTTTTACGCGTTGCCTGTACCACTTATTTGAATAAGGGTGCCAGAATCACATTAACGCCCTCTCATGCTGAAGACGATTTCTGGGCAAAGCAAAACTCACTCATCTAAACACGCCGCTATCCAACTAAGCTCGGTTAATGGTAATATCGGCAACATAACCATGTTGAGAGCTCACTAGAGCCTGTTTAAGCATATTGGCGGCTTCATCGGCACTCATAAAGCAAGAAGTATCTATGGTTTTACCACTGGTTGCCCAAAAGTCGGTATCCATTCCACCTGGATAGACTGCGATAATTTTCATTGGGCTGCCTTTTAACTCAAGGCGCACAGACTCAATAAACCCCCGCACAGCCCATTTAGCTGCGCAATAGGTAGACTCTCCCGCTTTAGCGACCTGTGCAGCAGTAGACATCACAACCACCACATTCACGGCCTGATCTCGATAGCGTTTAACCGCCTCACGCACCAACATAATGGCTGACATAATATTGTTTTGCAGTAACGCCGAGATAGCTGCAGGATTCTGGTTTTCAATGGCCCCAAAATACCCACTGCCAGCACAATGAATAATGGTGTGTAATCTTGATTGAGCTTGTAGCAAACCCACTTGGTCAAAAAGAGCTGACACACTGGTGTCAGAGGTTAAATCGGCATCAATAGCACAGATATGTGTTCCTTGACCTTGTGTTACGGCATCTAAACGCGCTTTATTTCGCCCTGAAATAATCACTTGCTGATTATCTTCGAGGTAACATTTGGCTAATGCCGCCCCCAACCCACTGCTTGCACCGGTAATTAAAATCATAATAGCCTCTTAAATCAAACGAATAATGAGTGTCGTTATTCTCTAGCAAGTATCAAACAACAAGCCTAATTGAATTAACCCGCGTACAAATAACAACAAGCATCTATACAGAAGTATGAATCTAAAAATGCGATCACGGGCGACTGAGTTTAGATGCGTTCAGCTAAAGCTATCGTAACAGTAAGAGGACAATAAAAAATCCGACATCATCACTGATATCGGATTTTAGTTGCTAACCTTGATTTACAAGAGCATCAAGCGCTAAGACGCGACTTTTTCAACACGTTTTACCCAGCCATCAGGACCTTGCAGGTTACCTTTTTGGATATCGGTAAATACCTTGTAGATTTTTTTGATGTTCGGGCCAACTTTGCCATCACCAACTGTCAATACTCGGTGATCTTCAAAAATATATGATGTCACCGGAGAAACCACAGCCGCAGTACCAAAACCACCCGCTTCAACAATTTCACCCGACTCAATGTCAGCAATAAATTGATCGAGCATGACGGTCTCTTGGCGAACTTCGCATCCCAGTAATTCACCCAATTCAAGAATCGATTGCGAGGTAATAGATTTTAAAATGGTGTCAGTAAATTTAGGAATAATGACAGTGCCATCTTTTAAAATATGGAAGTGGTTCATTGCCCCCACTTCTTCAATTTGCTTGTTGTTCGCATCAAGATACAGCACCTGAGCCGCACCATATTCCGCTGCCGCCTTGCCAGCACGTAATGATGCAGCATAATTACCTGATGCTTTTGAAGCGCCCGTACCACCAGACACTGCACGATGGAATTGGGTGGTAATAAGCAAGCGAATACCATCATTCACACCCGCAGCATAATAAGCGCCAGAAGGACTTAGAATGACGCAAAAAGTGTATTGCTGGCTTGGGCTGACAGACAAACGGTCTTCAGTCGCAAAAATAAATGGACGAATGTATAAACACGCCCCTTCTTGCATCGGGAACCACTTTCTATCAACATCAATTAGGCTATTAATCGCCTTTAATTGAATTTGCTCATCAATATTGGGAATACAGACGATATCGGCCGAACGATTCATGCGCTCGGCATTTTTATTCAGACGGAAAGTATAAATCTCGCCGTCTTCATGCATAAAGGCTTTCGCCCCTTCAAAAATGGATTGGCCATAGTGCAGGGTCATTGCTCCTGGCGCCATTTCAAAAGGACCATAAGGCACAATGCGCGGATCACACCATTGGCCGTCACGGTAATCCATCAAAAACATATGGTCGGTACGTAATTTACCAAAACCAACATTACCTTCGGGAGTGAACTGCTCAGTGCGGCGCTCTGACGCGGGTTTTAAATTATATTTTATATCCATTGCATACCACCTTAAAAACTGAGCTTGAAGACTATGGAGAGCTGTAAATAAAGTCAAGTTTACTGTCTCGTTAGTTGCGCAGATTACGTCAATTCAACGTAACAAGCATCAGTATTTTTTTTCAATCTCGTCAATGTACACACTGACAATGAACCAGAAACTCATCCAACAAAAAACAGCCACACAAGTAAAGTCACTGTAAGCTCAGTCAGTGATTATTCGATAACGGCAGCAATCACCGACACTTCGACTAAATATTCTGGTTCGGCAATTGCAGCTTGAACACAAGCTCTGGCAGGTGCGTGGCCTGATACCAACCACTTATCCCAAACCATGTTCATCGCATCATAATCTTGCATATCTTTAAGGTAAATCGTCGCCGATAAGATATGATTGCGCCCGCTGCCAGCTTGAGCAAGCAAGCTGTCTACTTCAGAGAGCATAGTTTGAGTTTGAGTAGTGATATCGGCAAACTTATCCGTCGCCACTTGGCCGCATAAATACACAGTCTTATTGTGAATAACGATACTGCTCATACGTGGATTTACATCTATTCGGGTGATCATCTTCTCTATCGTCGCCATCATTATTAATTTTTCGGACTTAAAAAGTATCACGAACATCGGCTTTTTCGCTATAGACGATAGGGGGAATATAAGATGATTTTATTGCGTGTTATAAGGGTTATTGATAAAAGATAAGTACAAACAGCAAAATAGTATTAAATTTGGTTTATTTTTTGCCCACTTAGCGATAAAGACTATTCTACAAGGCCTTGTCACTGCTAGAATCGGGGTTCCATCCAGAAACCATAGGACTCCCCACATGAGCCTTGAATTATTGTCCCAATTGGAAACTAAAATCCAGGCGACTCTTGAAAATATTGAGCTACTAAAAATGGAGCTTGAAGAAGAGAAGCAAAAAAGCGCAGCACTTACAGAAAAAAACCAACAATTAGAGCAAGACCTAAACTCATGGAGTGATAAGGTCAACGGCCTTGTTGGTTTATTGAATAGCGAAATCTAATCTGAATTACCCGTGCTAAACTGCTTGATGATGTTGTGATTCAATCAGCGCATTTAATTCTAAAATCGCCTGCTTAACTTTTGGCAGGCTTTTTTTCGGCAACAAAAAACGCCCTCGATCAAATTCTAGTCGGCCTAGGTCTTTTACCCAAACCACACCACAGAGAAATATTCTTGCGTGCTTCACTATTAATTTAGGAGCATAAACTGGGAACATTCTCATAAAGCCTCCTGTTTAATTATTCATCTTTTGATAAGTGGTGATACATCTCGCCTCAACTGTCCGGTTCTACTGTATCAACCTTCGATAAAACTTCTGACAAGGTCGCTTGATACTTGTTGCTATGTCCAGACACGAAATATTTGACTATAAAACATCCAATAAGTTGCATGATAGCCAGTTATTTTTAGTGAAAAATATTTAACCTCAGTTCAGGATATTCAAAAAAAACAAAGTGACAAAAAAATGCCACTTGCCAATTTTTTGACACCCTGTTACTATCTTTAACGTTACTCAGGGTATAAAGAGCTATTTAGCTCGACACCGTATCGCTTTTTTAAGCATACGGTTTTTTTTTGCCAATTATTTATGCCCGTTGCTTACAATGAATAGCCAATCATCTTGGATGTATCGCCCTGTTCAAAAACACAAAAGTGACCACATCTAACACACTCGATTTCAAGCTAACCAGCGGGCTTAGTGTCATGAGACCGTCAATACCGCTCAACGCCAAAAGAATTTGAGGCAACAAAAAAGGAGCCTAAGCTCCTTTATTGATTATGCGTTTACAGCATAACTTACTTCTTATTCATCTCGGCTAAATAATAAGCAATATCAAGCAATTCGTCATAAGACTTGATCGAACCCGTTTCAACACGGTACTTACCATTCACAACTAAAGATGGTACGCCTGAGATTTTGGCATTTTTAGCATCACGCGCCATTTTAGACATTTGGGCATTTACCATAAATGAATTGGCAGCTGCATCGAAATCTTTGCCTTCTACACCGTTAGCAATAAATAACAAACGAATGTCATTTTGATTAGCGAAGCTTTGCTTTTTCTCGTGAATCGCAGAAAATAATGCCGCTTCAATTTTTTCTTCTACTTTCAACTGGTGCGCAATAGCAAATGCACGCGACATTTCTACACCCATGTCACGACCAATAAACTCAACATGAGATTGATTAAACGCCACACCTTCTGGCAATGTCTTTTTAATTGTTGGAATAACCGTTTTTGAGAAGTTGAAACAGTGACCACAGAAAAATGAGAAAAACTCGGTGATTTCAGGCTTGGCAGAACCAGGGCCGTCGTTGATCACTGTGTAATGCACACCTTCTTGATAATCTGCTGCGGTTGCAGCTAATGGAGTAAATAGTAACGCTGCTGCCATTAATAATGCTTTTTTCATTTGAGTTCCTTTTATATATCGCTTTTATTCGTAATGTTTTAAATGCGCCATCAACCAATGCAGCTATCTTACCTTTAGCATTGAATAAAATCACAACCTTAAACGGATTGTATTTGTAACAATTTACACCAACCAGTAAAAATTAAGTTTAATTAACCTTCGTTGAGTTCTGTCGCTCAAAATAGACTTAACGGGGCTTCATCGAGTGCCGCTAACTGTTCCTTGAATGCCAAAGTTTGTTGCTCCCAGTATTTGAGATCACCGAACCATGGAAAGTTCATTGGAAATGCAGGATCTTGCCAGCGTTTTGCCAACCACGCATTGTAATGCACCATTCTTAATGCGCGCAAAGGTTCAATTAAAACCAATTGACGCGGATCAAAGTCAGCAAACTCTTGATAGCCTTCAAGCAAGGTATCAAGTTGCAGTATTTGTTGCTGACGGTCGCCCGTTAACATCATCCAGATATCCTGTACTGCTGGGCCTTGTTTAGCATCATCTAAATCGACAAAACCAGGTCCATCTGGCGTCCACAAAATATTCCCTGGATGCAAGTCACCATGCAATCGAATTGATTTAAATGCTTGTCCTTGCCAGATGGTTGTGGCTTTTTGTAACACTTGCTCGACAACGGTAAAAAAAGCATGTGCCATTGAAGGTGCGACCATACCACTTTCGCGCAAGTAATTAAGTGGCTCGACGCCTAATACCTGTGGATTTAATGCTTCACGGTGTACAAAGGGTTGCTTGGCAGCATATTGATGAATACGCCCAATAAAGCGGCCCACGGCTTCCAGTTGATCAAGGTTGTCGACTTCAAATGCTCGCCCGCCGATAGAGGCAAATAACGCCATTCGAAAGCCTTTATATTGATGTAATGTTTTACCATCAATAATGAGCGGGGCGGCAACGGGCACTTCGTTTTCAGCTAACTCAAGCGAATAGTCATGTTCTTCTTGGATCTGTTCATCCGTCCAGCGGTGCGGTCGATAAAACTTCACTACATAACGTTTACCGTCATCACTGCGAAACTGGTATACCCTATTTTCATAACTATTTAAGGCAAGTAAGCCTGTTTCAGGGTAAATACCGATGCTTTCAATCGCATCTAATATCAGATCGGGTGTAAGAGCCTGGTAATGGAATTCCGTTGCTTGTTCGATCATATCATCCGCTTTTTAGGGTATTGAGTCATTATTAAGACTGAATATAGGGCTGTAGTAAGCTATGTAAATACACTAGCACGTCGAACTCATCTTGGCGCTCGGTGCTGATCCAGCAAATATCGCCATAGAACTCATAATGCAACCATAACTGACTGCCTTCAAAATCTAATAGCCATTGGTGGCGATCTGCGCCCCACTGCCGTTCACGCACCTGACAATCTAATGCGTGAGCTAACGGCTCGGCAAAGTCGGCGAATTGTTCAAAATCAATATTGGCACTGATCAACAAACTTAAATTGTCGCCATCTAAAGTAGCAGAGAGTAACTTCATATTTATGCTCAATTAACTACTACAGGACATGATTAAACCTTGTCCCCATTCAGGTGGACGCTTGGCAAAATCTTCCATGGTAGGATGTTGATTAAAAGGGTGACGTAATAACTGATGTAATTGTACTAGCTTACTGTTATCGCCTTGCTCTTCTATAGCAATAATGGCTTCCTGAGCTAAGTAATTACGTAAAATATATTTAGGATTAACGGCATTTCTATCCCGTTGCCAGTTGGCAACATCATCCACTTTACCCACTCGTTGCTGGTAACGGGCAAACCAATGATCAAATTTAGCCACATCAACCATGTCATCTCGCAAACTCGATTTTTGGCTGCTGACATCAAGCTCACCAAAGCGACGTAAGCTATTGGTATAATCCAGTTGATTGGTTTCAAGTAAGGTTGTGAACTCGCCCACGAGTTGTAAATCTTGCTTTTGTTGCTCAGCGATAGCTTCATCGGTTAACGATGGCTCTTGAGCAAACTTTACTTCCGCTAGGCCTAATTTTTGCCCCATCAACAATAAGTAATGATCGACTAAGTGACGTTGATATTGATTCAGAGCTTGGACTAAATCATCAGAGGCAATCAGCGGTGTAAGGGCTTGCGCTAGTCGCTGTAAATTCCAAAAGCCAACACCGGGTTGCTGACCAAATGCATAACGGCCTTCATGGTCAGAATGATTACAAATAAAGTCTTCTTTAAAGGTGTCCAAAAATGCAAATGGACCAAAATCGAAACTGTCACCCAGAATCGACATGTTATCGGTATTCATGACACCGTGTGCAAAACCAATGCTTTGCCAGTGGGCAATCATTTTAGCGGTAGCCGCCACTACCTCATTAAACCATTGGATATAGCCAGCTTTGTCGGTCGATAAATGTGGAAAATGCTGGCTGATGGTAAAGTCAGCCAATTGGTTTAACTTGGCATTATTGCCCTTTTCGGTATAGCTAAAATATTCAAAATGGCCAAATCGAATATGGCTTTTAGCAAGCCTGACCGTGATAGCTGCGGTTTCCTGACCTTCACGCCATACAGGTAAATCTGATCCTATTACGGCTAATGCTCGGCTGGTCGGCACATGTAAAGCGGCCAACGCTTCAGAAATCAAAAACTCTCGAACGGCTGAACGCATGACTGCGCGACCATCTCCCATACGGGAATAAGGTGTAGGCCCTCCCCCCTTTAATGCCACATCCCAGGCATCAAGAGGTCCAATCGCTTCGCCTAAAATGATTGAGCGGCCATCGCCAAGCCTAGGAGTATATCCGCCAAATTGATGACCACTGTAGACCTGCGCATAATAGCTTGCACCCTCTGCCGCATGATTGGCAGAAAGTTGCATCAATAATTCATCAGTAGGCTTGCTCAAACCAATCAATGCCGCGGCATCATCACTCCAACCTAACCAATGCGGATTTGAAATCGGTTGTGGGTATACCTGACTGTAAAAACCCGTTAGCTGTTCAAAAAAGTCTTGCTTAAAGCGCATTAGAAATATCCTTTTTAGAGCTGCTTTAAAAAGTCTTTATCACTCATCAATTGCTGACAGTCGATTTGGTTATTGTCTAAGGTTTCACATTTTTGGCCACAGGTAAAATCAACCTGTTCTGTCACTGTGACACCTTGAATACGCACTAAGCCTGAGCCTTTAGCCTGGCATTGTTCTAACGTATCGTAATAGCCTTTTATTACATCGTGTTGCAAAGTGTGATCGGTTTTGTCTGCCGCATCTGCAAAGTAGAATAAAGTCCATTCTGGGCTACGAATACAGCCGCTTAATGACAGGGTAACAAGCAAAAGACCAATGAATTTATTAAATGACGTGGCGAGCATTTTAATATCCCTTAAGTTACATCGCAGAAGTTGTGTATCAGCCAAGTTTCATCAACCAGGTGCACAGCAAAAGTGCATAAAAAAAGCGGACTGATGTCCGCTTAATTCTACTTCAGTTAGCAATATGATACTCGATATTACTGACGTCTGTTGATATTTTAAGGTTTAGCTTTCACTAGACGCTCATCTAAATAGGGCTGATCAAGGTTGTGCTTTTAACTTGGCTTTTTCAATCCGACCAATCCGCCCTTCAAACCCTGTTATTGTGCCATCTGACAATTGATGTGCGATGGCATGCTGGCAAATTGCCAGCGCTTTATCAAACTGACCGACATCATTTAATAAGGTGGTTAAGTGCAGGTGCCCCGCCGCTTTTCCATCAGCAAATTGTGACTTATCCTGTTGATATAAACTATCAAATAATCCTAAGTACGCTTTATACAACTTAGCACCATATTGGCAATAGTCCGCTTGTTTACGCATTTTGTAGCTGTGGCTAATGACCTGTGACAGGGCGTCAAACTGAGCCTGATCACCTTCAGATATTTTGGCCTGTTCAACAATCTTTTTAAACGTGTCGCTGGCCCAACTGCCAGGTTTTACTAAGGTCAATGCTTTGGCTGGCTCTGGCTCTGGCTCTGGCTCTGGCTCTGGCTCTGGCTCTGGCTCTGGCTCTGGCTCTGGCTCTGGCTCTGGC
>NZ_JAPJEE010000013.1:0-86677 GCF_030731885.1 Shewanella sp. ULN5 | reverse complement strand
CTGGCTCTGGCTCTGGCTCTGGCTCTGGCTCTGGCTCTGGCTCTGGCTCTGGCTCTGGCTCTGGCTCTGGCTCTGGCAGGGGAGTAACCACTGACGCTGGCGCTGGGTCAATGACTTTCGTAACAGATTTTTCGGCTTCATCTAATGCATTAATTTCTGCATCGGTGCGATTTAGTGGTGCTGAAGATTCATTCTCAGACGTCTCTTGCTGCGCAGTCTCTTTGGCGCGATAAAATAAATAGACCCCTATCGCAACTAGAATAATGACTATAATCACTTTCATTCAATGTACCTTGTCATAACGCGATTTACCGCGTAGTAGTTATTGTGCTCGTTTGCATGTCTCTAGTTATAGCATAAATTTAACGCTGCTTTTTTGAGCATACACGGTTATTAGTAATCTAATCACCATCAACAAATCAAGTATTTAAAGGATTTAACTGTAACAAAGCATTCAGTTTGTGCTCAGGAGCCCATTTTGTGTGATTGATAATGTAAATTTGATATTTTTTTGCGGCCCATCACGCGCTTCATAACTCAACTTGTTTAGCTTGATGTGGCGACTTACACTCTTAATAGTTGAGTAAAATACTAAGGTATCATATGGCGGTTTCTGAATTACTGTCGGGAAAGTTACTGTATGAGTTTCGCACCATTGGCGCTATGGTCGAAATATATTGTCGTGCCCATCACCCGTTAAAACCCAGCAAAGGTGTGTGTGTTTCTTGTCAGGAGTTTCTCACCTATGCAGAAACCCGCCTTGATCGCTGCCCCTATGGCCAAGGTAAGCCCACTTGCAACAAGTGCCCAGTGCACTGTTACAAACCCCATATGAAACAAAAAGCTCGCGAAATAATGCTTTATTCTGGCCCTAGAATGCTACTGCCGCACCCCATTATGGCGATCAAACATTTACTAGCAGAGCGCCAACCCACTCCTGGAAAACCACCTGAAGGTGTGAGTAACCGACATCTACGCAAATTAAGCTAATAATCTAAAATGCTATCTTCAAGAGTTTATTAGCTTCAATTATGCATTTTAGGGTAAGATTCGCTTTCAACATTGAGAGTGAAAATGACAGAATACAAAGATATTTTTATTCAAGCCTACTGGTGGCTATCTTTACTCGGCGGAGTCCATTGCTTTGGCGTGGCGTTGTATATTCGTGTTTTGCATCAAAGTCCCAATGCCAACCATAAGTCACTTGCTGGAGTATTTGCGTTAATTGGTTTTTACTTTTTAACGGGGATCTTCACTAAAGAGTCCTCTCCAATTCCCGTTCACCTCATGTTAACCCTGTTCTACCCTATCTATTTTTTGCTGATGCCTTTGTTATACATCTATAGTAAACAAAGTTTGTATACTGAGCGATATCAGGCAAACTACTTAAAACACTTTATTCCTGCGTTGTTAATCGCAATGATTACCAGCTCGGCGATATTATTTCGCATCGGCATTAAGCCTAATACCAGTGATGATGCCATCACCACGCTAGCAGATTTGAGCCACATTAATATTTTCGCCCTAGTCTTACCGTGTTTTATTTTGCTGCAAACCATCATTTATTTTGTGTTAATTTACAAACTACTCATTAATACACACAAGCAAAATAAACTCACAAATCCCCCTGCAGTTCTCGATATTAATTTTCGCTGGATTTGTATTCTTTGTAGCGCACTCTTATTAAATTGGATACTCAGACTGGCACTTATCTATTTACCCTTTTATTTTGGTGATTCGACATTTTTACTTCAACAACAAGCTATTACTCGCTTAAGTTTACTGGTCACCATTTATGCTTTGGCCTTTTATGGCTTACACCAGGTGACTCGCACAGCCTATTTAAAAGGGCTAGCGACACAAGCAAATATTAATACCCAGAAATTAACCAAAACACCTATTTTAGATGCAGATGAAATGAGTTATCTGCAAGATGTCATTGCTAACGAATCCCCTGATAAACATAAAGATTAAAACGATAAATACCAAGGAACCCCATGCGCATTCACTCTTATATCGGCATGCTCGCCATCATGCTTTCAAGTCCACTGGCTCACCATGTACAAGCGGCAAGCCCTAAACCGCCTCGCTCACATGCGATTACCATTGATGATTTTTTCGATATTGGTCAAATGCAAAATGTCGCTATCAGCCCAGATGGTAAACATGCGGTATGGCTAGAAAGTCGTTGGGATAAAGCTCTTGATAAAGCACAGTCTGATTTATGGCTAATCAACACTCAAGATAAGCAAACCCAGCGATTAACCTTCAGCCACGAAAATGAATCAAGCCCCGCGTGGAGCCACGATAGCCGCTTTATTTACTTTTTGTCGTCTCAACAAAAGGAAGAGGCTAAAGCCCCGTTTAATGGCAAAAATCAGGTATTTCGAATTGCATTAAACAACTTCGCCATTCAGCCAATAACAGCTGAAGACTTAGGTGTGAATGCATTCCAATTAAGCGCAGACAGTAAATCACTGTATTTTTTGGGTAACAAACAGTCTGTCGACACCGATATTTGGGCCGATATGCGCGCTAGCCATGCTACGCCGCAGTATGCCCATGGCAAACGTGACACTAATCCCTTAAAAGTACTCAGTTTAAGTAGCTTTAAACAACGCACACTCATTGATGATGACAAAGTGGTGTGGGAATTTAACGTTAATGGCAGTGGCAGCAAAATCGCTCGTATCACCACCAGCGATAACGAACTGATATTTTTAGAAGGTTGGTCTGACATTGAAGTTTATGATGTTAAAACTGCCAGTAATACCGTGCTTGATGATCAACTTTGGCGCCAGAATGCCCCATCGCCTTACGGCTGGTTGTTAGGCTTAGATTGGCATCAAGATAACCAACAACTGGCCTTTCGGATTGATTTTGATGGTTATCCTGGCAAATTATTTATCGCTAACACTCAATTATCAACGCCTATATTAGAAGTAAAACCTGTGGGTAAAACCACTTTTCAGGGTGGTGACATTCAATGGCGTCCTAAAAGTAATGAAATATGTTATCTGGGCGCACAAGTCGCGCGCACTAAACTGCTGTGCAGCCAAATCAATAAAGGCACGGTAGGTAATACCCGCAATGTCTTAGCGGGTGATACCGTTGTGGGCAGTTACAGCTTTAATGCCTCAGGTAAGCAAGTCGCTTTTAGCCATAATGGCTTAAACCATTTTCATGACTTATTTATTGCCGATGCAGACCATAGGCGCAGCCAATTTAAGCGGTTAAGTAACATTAATCCTCAGGTCGATAGCTGGCAATTACCGCAAATATCATTAGTAAGCTGGCAAGCCCCTGACGGCACAACCGTTGAGGGCATTTTAGAACTGCCTTATGGTTATAAAGCGGGCAATGGTAAATTACCTTTAGTGGTACAAATTCATGGCGGCCCAACGTCTGCCACCCCTTATTCATTACAGCACCGCTCATATGGACGCACCACATTTGCGGCCAACGGTTGGGCGTTATTATCGCCAAACTATAGAGGTTCAACCGGCTATGGCGATAAATTTTTAACTGACCTTATCGGTAATGAACATCAAATTGAAGTTGCCGATATTATGGCTGGAGTCGATAAGCTGATTGCTGATGGCATAATAGATGGCGACAAAATGGCCGTAATGGGATGGAGTAACGGCGGCTATCTTACTAATGCGCTGATCAGCACCACAGATCGCTTTAAAGCAGCGAGTTCAGGTGCGGGGGTGTTCGATCAACGTCTTCAGTGGATGCTTGAAGATACGCCAGGCCATGTGCTGAACTTTATGCAAGGTTTACCGTGGGAGCAACCTCAAGCCTATGACAAAGCTTCATCACTGACCTATGCCAACAAAATTACAACTCCTACCTTGATTCATATTGGTGAGAAGGATCATCGTGTGCCTGTCGGTCACGCTCAAGGACTTTATCGCAGCTTAAAGCACTATTTAAATGTACCTGTGGAGCTGATTGTTTATCCTGGTGAAGGACACGGTTTAAGCCATTATCAACACCGCAAGGCTAAGATGGAATGGGATAAAAAATGGTTTGAACACTATGTGCTGAAGCAAGAGCCAATCTAGCAAAACAAAGTATGCAAAATAATGCAGCAATATTGTTAAATTAATCTTCATCTTTAGCGGTACGAAACAACCACAATATGCTAACTTAACTTCAACTCGGGTTAATAGATGGGCTCAATAAGCTGAATTCAACAGATTTAGCTAATTTTGTAGCCAAGTTGTCATTTGTTTTGCAAACAAGGCACATAAACACGTCAATAGCAGGCCTATTGCACGTTAATAAAACGCAGTTAGCAAGACAAATGATTGTTTGGTAAGCGTTTATTATCCCAAGTTGAGGTTAACTAAAACGCATTATTACTAATGCTACACATTGAGGTGTTTATGAACCGTTTTCTTGCATTATGCAGCGCAGCTATTGTTAGCTTATCTGTGTTGTTTAGCCCAATAAGTTTTGCTGATGACTCCAGTTACAGCAACGCGATCACTAATTTTCAAAAAGCGCCAGAAACCCAAGCATTTTTCAATACCGCCTATGGCTATGCACTCTTTCCCACTGTCGGTAAAGGCGGCATGCTCATCGGCGGTGCTTACGGTAAAGGTAGGGTTTACAAAGGTGGCATGCACACTGGAGACTCAAGCTTAACTCAGGTTTCGATTGGTTTTCAATTAGGTGGACAGGCATATAGCGAGATCATTTTCTTCAAAAATGCCGAAGCATACAACGACTTTACCAGCGGCAGTTTTGAGTTCAGTGCTCAAGCATCAGCTGTTGCAATTAATTTGGGGGCCAGCGCTCAAGTCGGCACTACAGGTAACTCAGCAGGAGCCGGACAAGCAGGCAGCAATCATGCTGCTAAAGCAGTATATATGAATGGCATGGCGATCTTTACCGCAGCCAAAGGCGGATTAATGTATGAAGCGGCTTTAGCGGGTCAATCATTTACCTTTGATGCCAAGTAACCCTAATGACCTAGCGTTTATTTAGCTTCAATCTATTTTAAAATCTTGCTCTGAGCGCACGATATTAAGAGACTAAAAAAGGCCGCTTATGCGGCCTTTTTAGTCGTGCTCATTTACTCAACTGGCTTAGAAAGCTTGGGTGTATGACATCCAATATGAACGACCGATAATGTCATAAATACTGCCGTTATAACTACCGTAAGCATCAAAGCTTGGCTCTTCATCAGTCAGGTTGTTGATACCCGCTGAAACTGTACTATTCCATGGCGTCGCATAAGAATAGCTCAAGGTATGATAAATCAAAGAGTCAATTTCGTAGCTGCCACCATCATCATTGATATCGGTTGTTGACTGATTATCTACATAGTCAGCTTGATAATAGACACTATGATCGCCGACCAAGTAATTGGCCGAAAAGTTAATCCGGTCATCAGGGTAGTCTTGTGTACCGCTCCAGTTGCGTGAAATCGTTTGTACTCCGCCTTCAGGGCTAGAATCGGTGTATTTTAAGTAATGAGACCAAGCAAGACCTAGCTTGAATTCACCAATTTCAGAGTCAAATGTCGCAGCAAACTTAGTATCAATACCCTCACGCGTACTCAAGCCAATATTTTGCAATACGTTGGTCATCGAAGTGAGCTTACCGGCACCATTTTGCGATATTGAAGTACCAGGATAAATCGCGCTGACATCGGGGCGCGGTTGACCTGCCTCGTCGGCAGCCTTCCACAATACAGCTTGCGTTCGAGTTATTTCGCTGTTGTTCACTGAGCCGATTAGCCCTGTCGTTTCAAGTGACCAGTAATCCATGGTCATATTGAAATTATCAGCGATATCCCACACCATACCAAAGTTATAACTTTCTGACTCTTCAGGTCCCAAATTCTCATTACGTTCAGTAGACACAGGAACGTTATCGATAATACTGCACCCATCGATACCTAAACCGTCTTCATAACATTTGAGGTAGTTGGTCACATTGAGATAGCCAACGCTGGTTGACTGATTAAGGTCTTCTAATGTTGGCGCTCTAAAGCCTGTTCCGTAGGATGCACGTAACAACAAGGGTTCGAACACATTATATCGAATCGAGAATTGTGGATTGAAAGTCCCACCGAAATCTGAGTAATCATCGTAACGTGCTGCAAGGTTAAGCTCTAGATTATCAAGAATAGGGAAAGCCATCTCCATAAATACCGCTGTCACATCACGATCACCACTACCACCAGCACCACCACTACCACCGGCAATCAGACCTGCGGCATCTAGCGCATCAACTTGAGAATCTAACTTCTCTTCACGGTAAGAGGCACCGACATATAAACCTGTTGAACCGCCCGCAAGATCAAATAGTTCAAAACTCAAACCACCATCAATATCTAAAGCGCTACTGGTTAAACGCGCATCAGAGTTAGCCGTGGCACCACTTGGCATGTCTGAATTAGGATCTCGTGGATCCCAACCGTCGAAGGTATTAGTGGTATCATTCCACGCACCGACAAGATCGGTTGTTGCACCTTTTAACTGATAACCCGTTCCCCATTTAAAGACATCATATTTGTTATATGACACAGAGGCATTCCAATCAAAGCTGTCTGTTGTACCGTCTAGGCCGACGAGGAAGTCATAAATGTTGTCAGTACTTTCACGAACGCGATTACCCGCTGTGTCGAAACGGTAAAGCATTGCACCGCCTTCTGGAACAGCTCGTAAATCTAGCCCCTCTGCAGTCGTGTACGCGGGCATCGCTTGTGGAAATTGAATATATCCTGGAATAGGTGCTGAAACATCTGTTGTCGTATTTGATGCCCAGTAAGCTCGAGCCGTTAACTGAATATCATCACTTACATCATAATTGTAATTAATCAGTGTTGAGGTGCGTTCTTGATCGACATCATTGTAAGCTGCTTTAGTGTAGTCGTAAGCACAGGATTTCTCTCCGGCATAGTTACTGTCATTTAACGGACCTTTAAAGTTGTCACCATAAATATCTTTACAGTCTAAATCCGCATTAGTAAATGGCGTTTGGTATTCCCAACCACCATTTGGCCCCATATCAATAGTGCGACCAGTTTGACTTAAACCAATCCAGCTTCTGAAATCACGCGGATCTTCACCATCTTTAACATGCGCTGCGGTATAAGGGCGCTCAGAAAATAAAATGCCTGACTTTTTGAAATGCTCGATAGTGAACATCAAGTGACCCTTGTCAGAGCTTAACCCCCCCGTAAATGAGGCTGAATGATTGTCGCCACCACCCTCGGCATCAGGTTCTTCGGCGCGTAATTTCACTTCAACACCTTCAAAGTCTTTCTTCAAAATAATGTTAATTACGCCCGCTATCGCATCAGTACCGTAAATGGCTGAGGCCCCATCCGATAAAATCTCGATACGCTCAACTGCGGCTGTTGGAATGGTATTAATATTTGTCGCACCACCACCTAAAACAGGTGACTTAGCCATACGCTTACCGTTAAGCAAGGTGAGAGTGTGACTGGCATCAGCACCTTTTAGCTGAATCGTAGCCTGTGATGACCAGCTATTGTTCGACGTACCACCATAAGAACCAAACGAGTTTAATGTCGATGCCCTTAGTGCATCACCCACGGTAGAAAAACCGGCGGTAGCCATATCGTCAGCAGTAATGGTTGTAACAGGAGTCGCCCCTTCCATATCGACACGCTTTAGACGTGAGCCTGTAACTTCGATGCGTTCCACATTGCTGTCTGTATCAGTCTCTACAGCATATGCAGGCATAGATAATGCGACGATACCGCCACAAGCCAAACTCACAAGTTTAGCTATTTTATTAAACTTCATGCTTCCGTTCTCCCAAGTCTCTTTTTATAAGTTTTATATGTTCATTGCTTCTATATCGCAGCCGTATTAATCGTAACGCTACAAAGCAGTAACACATTTAACATATATTATATATTGTATGCAATATGCAAGGATTTGAGTGTGCGAATACAATTGCAGTTAAATTGACTTATTAGTCAAAATACGTCCGCAGTTGGATATGGGGTAGAATTATTGCTCTGTTTTTTAAACACAAAGTGATTAACCAAAACAACGACCGATGACTAAATAATCATTTAAATAAAATTACGTTTATGTGTAAATTTTATTACATAGGGTCAGAGTTCGAAGGGAAACGTGTTTGAATCTAATCTATCGCCTGCCGCAGGCTATTGTGCAAGCACGACTGTGACACGCTACAAGTTCATCCCTGAAAGCTCGGCCATGACATCCATGTCATTGACGGTCACCGCCGCGCTTACACCCGCCATTTTCGCCTCTTCGATTGAATATTTTATATAGCTAAAAGTAAAAGCATTAAAGGCCTTACCATTATCGCTGGGATACGGTCATATCAACACCTGAAGCCACCTATTTTGACTTCCCATATCAAGCACACCCAAAAGAACCTGGAAACCATTGGACAGCAAGAAACATTAGCACCCGTAAAGTGTTTGAATTCATGCCAGATAATCTACCTGCTCACGCCGAGTTTTGGTTTGACAGCACCAATCACCCCTAACGTGCTGATGTCAGCCAAACTCCGCTTGCACCAGGCGTGTGCTACAAAGGTATGCAGGGACAATTATGGAGTGAGATGATAAGAAGTGATCAACAAGCCGAGTTTATGTTTTTTCCACGTCTACTCGCCTTAGTCGAGCGCGCTTGGCATAAAGCAGAATGGGAACTTGAATACGACTACTCAGGTAAGGTCTACGTTTAAAAACAAGCCACTTTACCCAACAAGCACAGCAAGCAAGAGAGGTGGACTGGCAGCGATTCGCGACTACCGTTGGCAATAAAGAGTTAGCGAAATTAGCAAAATCTGACGTCTTTGATCGCATCCCTACCGTTGGCGCTAAAATTGAAGACGGTCATTTAAAAGTCATCGTCCCCTTCCCCAATATTACCATTGAATATCAGCAAGTCTTAAATCAAAGTGATATTGATAAAGCTCAAGCAACCTAACCAAGGCGCAGCGGAATGGATACCTTACACCTCTGAGATAAAAGTAAACGGGTCAATAAATATTAGAGCCATAAGTGCTGACGGCATACGTAAAGGCAGGACGTTACATTTGTAGCCTTCAGCAAGTACCATTTCTACAGCACGGCGCATTGCTCAGGTTTACGCTTAACGGTTTCAACTGGGTAACCCTTGGCAGGCTGCTATCTTGTGATTTGTTGCTCGCGTTAGCTAGCTGAATAATTTGCTCTCACCCCCTATTGGGGTGATCACATCTTGTACCCAATAAAAATGGCTACCTGAGGTAGCCATTTTTATTTTTATTCTCATAGCTAGTGGCAAACCATACAAACATTAATTCACGTTTAGTCGATTAACGTAGCCCAATACTTCATTGGTACTTATTGCCTGCCACAGGCCTTAGTGCAGATAATCCAGCGAGACGCCGCAAGCACTTCCCTGTGGGCTTAACCAAAACATCCCTGTTTTTGATACTCGCTGGCTCATCTGCACCTGAATTTTTATTTCCCGAAGAAGTATCTGCACATAGGCTTCTGCGGCTAGCAATAGGCTACCTTGCCGCAGAAGTATTTACACGTTAAGCCTTGCGTATGCTTTCAGCAAAAACTTACTTATGCCCCCAAGGCGTTGGTGGTAATGCGACGGGTTTGGTTAAGTCAAAGTCGACTCTGAAATCGCGTGATTCGCGCGTCAGGCGATAGGTAAACGTATTCGGCTCAATATACATGTGCCATACATTGGTGACTGACTGGTCTAAGCCATTCTCTTTGAAGTTAGCAATCGACTCAGCATCAACCGGAAACGACTGTTGGGTAACAGTACCGGAATCTGCAGTATCACCACCGTACATAGTGACTTTATCTTCTGTGCCATCTTGATGGCGATGATCATGCTTTAAACGTAAACCGTTATCTGTTTTGGTGATCACCCAAGTACGCGAGTGATCATCGCCCACATGAAAAGGCACTTTTAATTCGGTGTCACTACATTCACGAACGTGCATCACCAATTTTTTGCCGCTAAAACCATCATCAGCACTGCTACCTGAGGTCACAACGCCTTCATATGCTTTGCCACAGTGGGCGGATAAAGCATCAAAATATTGATTTTGAATATCATCTGCCGCAAGGCTTGAAAAAGACAACAATGAGCTGGCGAGTATTGATACTGATATGGCGGTGTTGATAGGAGTTATTGTCATTATTATGCCTATTAATATGGATAAGAATGGCAACCATAGCAGTTTTTTTTGAATTGAACCTGAATAAGTGCTGCCAAACAAAGCTGCTTCATTAGGATGAGGCCAACATACAAGTAATAAAAAGCCATGCACTTAACGGCACGGCTTTAATGGTCCAAACACTTAACGTGATAGCTTAGCGCTTATGCTTTGACGGTGTCGCCCAGCCATTTGTTTTGCCTGAACCACTTTTATTGCTTGCAGGTTTACGAGACGGCTTGCTCTGGTTCTGACTTGCGTTAGCCTGAGACGTCGCTTTTGGCTTAGAAGACGCTTTGGCGTTGGTTTTTCCCGCTGCGTGATCGTCACCACCTTTGCGGTCATCAAATTGATTTGACGAGAATCGTGTCATCGCTTTTTGACCTGTTTGCTTATTCGCTGCAGCCTTTGGTTTTTGTCCCCATTTAGGGCGATTTTGTTCATTACGCGTTTCTGGCGGCACTAAACAATGCGGACTATTGCCGATGAGAGACTCTTTACCCATTGCAATTAACGCCTCACGGATCATCGGCCAACCTGCTGGATCGTGATAACGTAACAAGAATTTATGCAATTTACGTTGGCGACCTTTTTTAGGCACACTGACTTGCTCACTGGTGTGTTTCACGTTTTTAAGTGAATTCAGCTCAGTGTGATAAATCGTGGTCGCGTTTGCCATGGGTGATGGATAAAAGTTTTGCACCTGATCTAATTTGAATTTTTGCCCTTTAAGCCATAATGCCAAATTGACCATATCTTCGTCGGTGGTACCTGGATGCGCCGAGATAAAATACGGAATTAAAAATTGCTCTTTACCGGCTTCTTTAGAGAACTTATCAAACAACTCTTTAAACTTGTCGTAAGTGCCCATTCCCGGCTTCATCATTTTACTTAATGGGCCTTCTTCTGTATGTTCTGGGGCAATTTTTAAATAGCCACCCACGTGATGCTTGGCCAATTCTCTAATGTAGTCTGGGTCTTCAATGGCTAAGTCATAACGCACACCCGAAGCGATAAGCACTTTTTTAATGCCCGGCACATCACGCGCGGCGCGATATAAATCAATGGTGTGTTTATGATCTGTGCCTAAATGGCCACAAATAGAAGGATACACACAAGATAAACGTCGGCAGGTTGTTTCTGCTTTTACGCTGGTACAGCCTAAACGGTACATGTTGGCTGTTGGGCCACCAAGATCAGAGATCACCCCAGTAAATCCAGGGACTTTGTCTTGAATGTCTTTAATTTCTTTAATAATTGATTCTTGTGAACGACTTTGAATAATCCGCCCTTCGTGCTCTGTAATCGAACAGAACGAACAACCACCAAAACAGCCTCGCATGATGTTAATCGAAGTTTTGATCATGTCATACGCGGGGATTTTTTCTTTGCCATAGACCGGATGCGGCACTCGCTGATACGGCAAGTCAAAAACGGCGTCCATTTCGTCGGTATTTAATGGCCATGCCGGCGGATTAACCCACACCCCGCGGTTAGCGTCATGGGGCTGAAATAATGCTCTGGCACAACCTGGGTTTTGCTCTTGATGCAAAATACGTGAGGCATGGGCATATAGATATTTATCACCGGCGACTTTGTCGTAAGCAGGTAATAACACGTAGGTTTTTTCCCACGGCTTAGGGCGTGGTGGCTGAATGCTGATTGCTTTGGGCGCATCGTTATCAAAAATTTTCTTGTCGCTTGGGCCAGATAATTTTTCACAACCAACATCATCTGCGCCATAGGGATTAGGAATGGGGTCAATTTTATGCAGCTGATCTATTTTACGCGAGTCCATACCACGCCAACCTGGCATAGCCTCTTTGCGCATGACGGCGGTACCGCGAACATCGTCAATGTCACTAATGGCTTCACCACTTGCGATGCGGCGAGCAACTTCCATTAACGGACGCTCAGCGTTGCCGTAAACTAAAATATCGGCTTTGGCATCAAAAATAACACTGCGACGGACTTTATCTGACCAGTAATCATAGTGGGCAATACGGCGTAAGCTGGCTTCAATACCACCGATAACAACAGGCACATCTTTGAATGCTTCTTTACAGCGTTGAGTGTACACAGTGACCGCTCTGTCTGGGCGCTTACCGCCAATATCACCAGCAGTGTATGCATCATCATGGCGTAATTTACGGTCAGCGGTATAACGATTGATCATCGAATCCATGTTGCCAGCTGTCACACCGAAAAAGAGATTGGGCCTACCCAATTGCATAAAATCTTCTTTGCTTGACCAATCTGGCTGAGAAATAATCCCAACACGATAACCCTGAGCTTCTAACATGCGCCCAATAACGGCCATACCAAAACTGGGGTGATCCACATATGCATCACCCGTTACAATAATAATGTCGCAACTATCCCATCCCAGCTTGTTCATTTCTTTACGAGACATAGGCAGAAATGGTGCCGTGCCAAAGCTTTCGGCCCAAAACTTGGGATAACTAAATAATGTCGACTCAACTTGCATGTGTATGACCTAAAAAATTGAAAAATACGCCAATATAAGCGGACGCGGAGTATATCAGTTGGTAAGGGGTAAGTGTGACTAAAAAAGCAGCAGATGTGAAATATTTTTGCGTCTTTAGTATCGATAAAACCCTTATAAAATAAGTGGAAATAACAAAGTTCCACTTTTTTATGTAGTTAGAGCTTATTGGAGGTGGCTAAGCTTTGCAGGTTGAATTTCAATTGAGTTAAAACATGTTAATTGAGGAAAATGAATTAATACCAAGTCCTCTAAACTAAAGCCATTCAACAAGAATACAGCATGAGCCGAACGCTTAGGATAGCTATTTTCTGCTATGCGCAACTACCACATGTTGTGATGTTACATAAATTCGCGCTAACACAGTGACGAGAGTGCCGTAACAAAAGGTCAACTAAGCCATTTTGGCTGGTTTCAGAATCAGCTTTTAAAATAGTAAACCACCCTATCTTGCTTATGCTGCAGGCTTATATCAACAAAAAACGCTTACCTACAGCACATGTTGACCACGAAAATCGGCGATACAGCCGCTATTTATGCTAAAAACCTAAAAAGAAACCTATATTGCTTACTGCTAGGCTTAATAGAATAATCCAGGTTAATAACACCCCCCAAAAACGTCCCCAGTGATATCCACCTTTACCTTGAGTTAACCCAATAGCATGAATTAGCCGTGCGAACACCCAAAGAGAGCCAAAACAATGCAACAGATATTCGGGCATATTATGGGTTTCAGCTACGGCAAGTAGGATTAATACAATAGGCGCATTTTCAACTAAATTACCGTGCACTCTGACCGCTAGAGCTAAATCTTTATTATCGCCATTGCCAATCCCGACCGCATTTAAGCGTCGAAACTTAACGACTCTGTAGGCAAGTGCAATGATCAATAATGCTGTTAAGCTGGCGTATAAACCTGTGATGAATAATGTCATGCGTGATCCTTAATATTATTGTCACATCATGATAACGATATATGCATACACTATTCTAGTGGAATAAATCTGATGTTAACCGACTCTTGCACTGACTATATTTATTTACTACCACGACGGCTGTCTGTTTTAACGTTCAGCAAAGCTGAGACTGAAATAAAGTCGTTAACCATACAGCCGGAACTAAAAATGAAAGCGCTCACAAATAAGCAACTAGCCAAGCAAAAGGTAAATACTTTATCGATTAATCGTTAAGGATCAGTTACTATTCGCTGCATTATTAACCCACCCAAAATTAAGAGTGACTGACGACCAGTGGATAATCAAGACTTTATCGAAAAGCGTAGATTTATCATAAAATTAGGTAAAGCTTTACATAAGTTTGGTACGCCAGCTTATCGCCTTGAATCGCATTTACAAACTGTGTCTCACACCTTAGGTATCGAGGGTTACTTCCTGATATCGCCCACCTCGATGACGTTTGTTTTACAACATGACACCGAACAAGAATATAACCATGTGGCAAGGGTTAAACCCGGCGATTTAGATTTAGGCTCATTAGCACGTACTTTTGAGCTCGTCGAAGAACTCAGCTCAGGCCAGCGGACCCTACAGGAAGCGCTCGATAGGTTAGAAGAAATTGCCAACAAACCTAACCCTTACGGTCATAAATTAACTTTATTAGCTTTTGGAAGTAGTGCAGGTGCTTTCGCAATGTTAATGGGCACGGGCTGGCATGATGTTTTTTGGTCTGCCATGTTAGGCTTAATTGTTTATGGTTTGGTGTTTTGGGCTGAACATTCAAAACGAGTCGCAGAAATGCTAGAACCCTTGGCCGCTGTCGTTGTGGCTATTTTAGCTTGTGCTATTGCCCAATTTGATGCCAGCATCAATCTGCCTGTCACCATTTTATCAGGCATTATTATCTTCATTCCCGGTCTGGCACTGACACTCGGGCTAGCAGAATTAGCCGCGCGGGACTTGATATCAGGTACAGCTAGAATTATGGATGCGGTAATGCAGTTATTTAAACTGTATTTTGGCGCTGTACTTGGCATGACCATAGGTAAAGCCATTTTTGGTGACGCGATTTATATCGAGCCCGAACCGTTACCTAGATGGGCGATTTGGTCTGCTGTCCCCATGTTGTCTATGTCATTAGTGATCATCTTCAAAGCACGATTAAAAGATTCGCCATGGGGAGTATTTGCCGGTATTGTGGCGTTTTTCTCAGCTATGTTAGGTGGCATTTATTTAGGCGAATCTATCGGTATTTTTGTGGGGGCACTGGCTGTAGGAATTTACTCCAATTTATATGCCCGCTGGATGAAAGCACCCGTATCTATTGCTTTGTTGCAAGGGATTGTCATTTTAGTACCCGGCAGCAAAACCTATATAGGGCTTAATGCTCTGATATCGGGAGAGACCATGTTGAATCAAGCTCATCTAGGCTCGCAAATATTTTTAATATTCATGTCACTGATTGCAGGATTAATTTTTGCCAACGTAGTGGTACCGCCTCGACGTTCGTTATAATGTTGTCTAAATACCTCATGTTTAAGGCAGCAGACAATGCTGCCTTAATCCTTTACCGCAAGATAAAATCAGCTAAAACTGATCTCCAGCAACACATCAAAAAGCAATACAGATAAAAACGTTTAAACACTTGACTATAAAACGATTCAGGTGTGTTATTACTTCTACGAATTAACAGAAATATTACAACATTTTTTTATTTCTATCGTACCCAAATAATAAGAATGATAAGGATCACCTATGACCAAAGTTTGTTGTACAGCACTTAGTGTCGCCTTATTATTAATCCCATTATCGGTATCAGCTACTGTTTCAAACACTGTCGATTCATCACAAATTAAAGACGATACAGACACCACAAAAGCTGCGGGTTCAGATGCCCCTTCAAGGGTAAAAGTCAGTAAAATTGTCATTCAAAGTCACCCTATTTTCGATGAGTCGGACCCTGAATCATTCTTTATTCATCGCTGGGCAAACTACCTGCACATTAATACTACCGATGCCACTATTATAGATAATTTAAGCTTTGAGGTGGGTGAGGAGGTTTCTCAACGAGATTTAGAAGAAGCCCAGCGTTTATTGCGTTCAGAATCCTATATCCGTGATGCAAAAATTACTGTCGCACAAAAAGCTCCAGATGCCGATGCCGAAACAGACCAAACTATTTTAGTAGAAACATGGGACAACTGGTCGCTGTTACCTACTGTCAGCTTGAGTTCAAGTGGCGGTAACACTAAGTACTCGTTTGGTGTAAAAGAGGATAACTTACTGGGCTTGGGGATCAACACCCGTATAAAATACCAATCCGATGAAGATAGAACCGGCTATAAATTTGCTTTTAGCGCACCAGTTAAAGTGATCAAACATGCTTATGTTGCCGCAGATTTTTATGATAATAGTGATGGGCAAGCCACTTCATTGGCTTTTTATAAACCCTTTTATGCCCTAAACACCCAAAATATGTATGTGGCGGCATGGTCAAATGATAAACGTATTGATACTTTAAGACAAAATGGTATCGACGTTAATGAGTTTGAGCATAACTTAAATTACGCCACATTAGGTTATGGCTGGTTATTGAGTAAAGAGGCCGATGAATTAACACGCTTTACTTTTGGTATTACTCAAGATAAGCATCAATTTGAAAATATTGAAACTTACCCGCAAACTGACTTACCTTTTGACCGTGACTTTATCTATCCTTGGGCAGGATTTGAATATTTACAAGATGATTTTACCGTTTTGAATAACATTCATTTAATCGGTAATAATGAAGACTTTAATTTAGGTTGGCACCATACAATTAAGCTTGGCTTAGAAACTAACGATATTGCTGATGGTTCAAACCTAGGTTACCACCTTAATGTGTTAAGTAGCCGTGGATGGCAGTCCGATGCACATCTTTTTTTACTTAAGCTAACCGGTGAAGCGGATATCGCTACCAGCCAAGCTGATTTTTATAATGTTTCGCTAGCCTCTGAATACTTTTATAACATCACTGACAAATGGACTGCTTTTGCGAAGGCAAGCATTGCTTCGTCAAATAATAACTATCTTGATCGCACCTTCGCCTTAGGTGATGAAACAGGTATTCGTGGTTATCCAAATGACTATCAACATGGCGATAATCAATGGACATTTACCGCAGAATTAAGAAACTATCCCAATATCAATTTATATCAATTAGCTGATTTAGGCTGGGCACTTTTTTCCGATGTCGGCCAAGCATTTGGTGGCACAGATGAGTTTAATGAAACTAACAATCCTATAGGTAGCATAGGCATTGGTGCGCGAATTTACTCATCTAAATCTAGCTACGGCAATATAGCTCATATTGATATCGCCAAGCCCTTCACCTCAGGCCAAGATGTTAATGACTGGGAATTTAGATTCCAGATTAAAGACCACTTCTAACCCTTTGCCTTTGCCTTTGCAAAGGTACATGTGATGCTGCATTTTTCGCTTGATAGTCATCAACATCCGTACGCAACTGGTGCTTGTTAAACGATTCATTCCATAATATTAACCGCCCTAGCAGGAACTTTCCCACTCCCATGCAAGCACACCACTGCTATGACAGCTATTTATTTATGCTAAGCAAAGGCTATCGAATATTGTTAAATTCTCGGAACCGGCAGTGACTCAATTGTCGCGGTAAGCGTTATAAAGGAAGGTTAATTAGCATCACTCAAAGAATGTTGAGCCGTAGAAGTAAGTTAAGGTTATAGGTTGCTAATGAATGTAAACTTCAATGCTAGTCAAAAAAAAGACCTTGCATAAGCAAGGCCTTTTATTGCCAGAACAGACTTATGCTGCGACAGGCTTACGCTTTTGGTGCGCAATGATTAACGCAATCAATGACACCACACCGACAGCAATACCCACGGGCTGACTTAACTCCATAGGTAGACCTAAACCAATACCTGCCGTCATGATATAAGACACGGTAATGCTTGTGCCGATAATCGCTGGAATGCTCACAATCCAATGGAATGTACCGCGATCAAATAGGTACTTAGTCGCTAACCACAACACGCTGGTTGATAACAACATGTTAGAGAATGCGAAATAACGCCAGATTAAGGTGAAATCAATCTTAGTCATAAAATAAGCGATGGTTAAAATAGGCACTGCCAGTAATAAACGATTGCGCATACTTTGCGGAATGTTAAAGGCGTCAATAATGGTTAAACGTAATGAACGGAATGCCGTATCACCAGACGTGATGGGGAAAATCGCCACAGCAATAATCGCCATAATGCCACCCATTACCCCCAAGTAGCTGGTTGCTACCTGGTTCACCACTAATCCTGGACCACCTTGATCAAGGATCTCTTTAAGTTCAACATATCCACCAGGGAACGCTGCTATACCGGCTGTAGCCCATACACACGCAACAATACCCTCAGACATCATCGCACCAAAGTAAACCGGACGAACATATTTCTCGTTGGTTAAACAACGCGCCATAATCGGTGCTTGAGTCGAATGGAAACCACTGATTGCACCACAGGTAATGGTAACAAACAGTAATGGCCACACTGGCAAGCCATTTGGGTTTGGCTCAAGTAAATCATTGTTGTAGTGGCTATGATCAAAATAGGCTAAAAAGTCATCAGCCATCGGTAAATGTGGCGCGTTCATTAATAATGCCACCGCTAATGAAAGGGTCATGACTATCATTAACAAGCCAAATACTGGATATAATTTAGTGATGATTTTATCAATCGGTAGCATGGTAGCTAGAAAGTAATATCCTAAAATCACCAACACCCAAAAGGTATTGCCGCTTAAGAATGTCCCTTCAAAATAGCTTAAATTACTTAATAAACCAGCTGGGCTCATAATGAATACAACGCCCACAAAAAACAGTAGCATTGCAGTAAATACCAGCATCACGCCTTTAAAGAACACGTTAAAGTAATGCCCTGCAATTTCAGGCAAACTTTTACCGTCTTCTTTAATGCTTAATACACCTGAGAAGTAATCATGAACCGCGCCGCCTAAGATGTTGCCAATCACAATCCACACTAGCGCGATTGGACCATATAAGGCCCCCAAAATAGGACCGAAAATTGGACCGACGCCGGCCACGTTTAAAAATTGAATTAAGTAAGCTTTAACAGGATGCACTTCAACATAATCAACGCCGTCGCTAAAACGAGTTTGTGGTGTTTTGGCTGTTGGGTCGATTCCGGCTTGGCGTTCTACAAAGGGGCTATAGAATTTATATGCAAGCACGAGCAATGCAATACATATGAAAAAGATCAGCATAGAGATTGTCCATTTAGGTAGGCAGTTATAGTACTGTGCAGTGTCAACGACTTACCCTGCTAGGTCAAGGTAGATAACCTTATACTAAGGTCTAATATAGGGGTGCTAGGTTCACATTTCCCCACTTAACCTTGCCGATTTATTGACCAGGCATATTGTTTCCTCATTGCAAGTGACTGTTAGTACCATTGTCCTAAAAATGAAGTGCCACAGCCCTAAAAATGTAGTGCCACAGGCCTAAAAATGGCGGCCCCGGCCAATCATCTCATAGCAGCGTTGGAGTGTGGTGCAACAAAAATGGCCCATTTACAATGAGGTGCCTTTCACTTGATTTCTACCGTCCTTTTTAGCCAAATAAAGCTGTTTATCGGCCTCATTCAACACATGTTCCCATGAAGAATCAAGCTTAGGAAAAATGGTCGACACCCCTGCACTAATGGTCACTGAATCTGAGATAGTTGATTCTGCATGCTCTATCGCTAAGTCCTGCACCGCAGATATCATTTTTTGGGCTATCGATAACGCTCCATCAAGGTTAGTATCAGGTAAAATACACACAAATTCTTCGCCACCATATCGCGCAACAAGATCATATGGACGCCCCGCTACACCACGAATAGCTTGAGCCACCGAGCGCAGGCAATCATCACCTTGTTGATGGCCATATTTATCGTTATAGCGCTTAAAAAAGTCGACATCCAACATAACCAAAGACATTGGCTGATGGTGACGAATGCAATGACGCCAAGAATCAGGCAAAGAGCGTTCAAACTGACGTCGATTAGCCACTCCGGTCAAACTATCCTGTAGCGCTATGGCCCTAAGTAAATCAGAGTGTCGCTTTAACAAAAACTGATTTTGCACTCTTGCGGTGGTAATGATGCTGTTAATTGGTTTATGAATAAAATCTACCGCGCCTAATTGAAACCCTTTGACCTCTTGCTCTTCATCAAAATGAGCCGTGATAAAAATAATCGCAGTATTTGCGGTCCTTGGATCCGACTTTAGTGCTTCACATACCTCAAAACCATTCATGCCTGGCATTTCAATATCCAGTAAAACCACATCAGGATGTACGTTATTACACACTTCAAGCGCCTGTTTTCCTGTTGTTGCCATGTACATATCGAATTCTTTATTAAACAATTGATGTAGAATTTTAATGTTGGTGGGTTGATCATCCACCAGCAAAATCTTCCCTTTTACATCATCGGCTAAATCCAATAATTGAGTTTGCAACATTAACTCACCTCCGTTTCAATCATAGTGAGTACCTCTAACGCTTTATCAAACTCTAGCGCTTGAACATGTGAATATAATTCTGGCCATCGTCGGTGGTGAGATAAGACACATGCTGTATCTTCAATAATCGTCATCGCTTCAAGATTACTCTGCTGCAACATCTGTTTTAATAACATGATGGTGTCATGCTCTCCCGCACCAATTGAACTGTTAGCGTTGGTTTGAAGCGCTACATGAGTCTCATTAGGGGACGATTCAGCAAGGTAATCGTTAAGGTGCTGCACGCTTTCTTGCGCTAAATCGCATAACCTATCAGTCCACTCATTCAATTGCTGTGCATTCGGCTCGCCTTGTTTGCATTGTGCTTCTATATAGGCGGTAAAGTTAGCTAAGGCCTTAGCACCAAAGTTACTTGAAAACCCTTTTAACCCATGACTTATTGCGGCTACCTGAGCCTTATTTTCTTTGGCAACGGCATCATGAAGTTGTTGTAATTGTTTATTCAATTCGATTTCAAACTCATGAGCCATCTTGTTGAAAAAGGCTTCGTTGCCACCAAAACGGCTGAGGGTTTGTTCTAGGCTGTCAAATAACGACTCATTTTCTGCGGGCGTTTCAACAACTGAGCTACCTAATTCAACTACGGAATTGTCGTACACAGAATGATTAAACTCACGCCCCACCAAGGTGAGTATGCTCGGGATAAGTTTTGGCATATCAATTGGCTTACCAATATGATCATTCATCCCTGCAGCGATACAATCAAGCCTATCGGACTGAGATGCGTTCGCTGTCATGGCAAGAATAGGTAATAACTCAAAACGGTTATCAGATCGAATAAGTCGTGTTGCTTCAAGCCCATCCATATCAGGCATCTGCACATCCATAATCACAATATCAAATGTCTGTTGGCTCTGGGTGACAAACGCAACGCCCTCTATGCCACCTTTTGCCAATACCACTTTAGCCCCCTCAAGGGTCAACAGCTCGTCAACAACTTGTCTATTTAGCTGATTATCTTCCACCACTAAGATGGTTAATCCTTGTAAGCGCTTTTGTGACAGCATTTGCACTGGGGACGACGCGACCTTGCCTGTTAGTACCAGATTAATGGACTCTGCGAGTAATTGCGATGTAACAGGTTTTGTTAAAAAATGCACAAAAGGTGAAAGCGCTTCAGAAGAGGGACTGCTTAATACCTCTTCACTGTAAGCAGTTAACATAATCACTGCGGGAGTAGCGATTTGTTGTGCTAAAGCAAGCTGTTGTAATTGCTGCGCCGTTTCAACGCCATTGAGAACTGGCATATTCCAATCCATCAGTACAATATCAAACGGTGTTTGCATGCCACTGGCTTGCTCATATTGTGCTATCGCCTCTACACCACTATAAACACATTGAACTTCACAACCAAAATCCTGCAAGATTTTGGCAAGAATATCTGTGGTTGTGTGATTATCATCCACCACTAAAATGCGTTTACCTTGAATATCAATGTTTACTTCTGTTGTGGTCGGCAATGCAGGCAGCACCACATCAAACCAGAAACAACTACCTTGCCCTAGCTCACTGGTAACAAGAAGATCACCCCCCATTAATTCCACTAAACGCTTACTAATAGCAAGCCCTAACCCTGTGCCGCCAAAACGTCTTGAGGTAGAAGATTCTGCTTGTTCAAAAACGGTAAAAATACGCCCAATTTGTTCTTCACTTATCCCTATGCCAGTATCTGTGATAGAAAAACGCAACGTTCTGTTGTGTTCTGTTGCTTCTAAACATTCAATGCCAACAATCACCTGTCCACTGTGGGTAAATTTAAGCGCATTACCCGCAAGGTTTATTAATACTTGTTGCAGCCTTAGTTTATCGATAAGTAGCCAAGATGGAATGTTAGGATCAAGATTAAAGATCACTTCCACATCTTGGTTACCTAAATTGCCCGACAATACTACCGCAAGATCGCGCATTAGCATTTCAATTTCGCAAGGTTGTGGATCTAACAGTAACTTACCCGCTTCAATTTTAGAAAAATCGAGAATGTCGTTTAACAAACCTAATAAGGATTTAGCCGCGGTTTGGGTTTTGGTAATATAGTCCTGTTGTTGGGCAGACATCGTCGTGTGTAGCATCAATTGCAACATACCCAGTACCGCATTCATCGGGGTGCGAATTTCATGGCTCATATTAGCTAAAAATGCCGATTTTGCCGCATTCGCTTCATCGGCCTGCTGTTTAGCTTCACGTAAGGTGACTTCAATTTCACGCTGCTCAGTCACATCAAGGTTAATACCTATCACTCTTACCGCATTACCATGTTTATCCCGCTCAATTTGCGCAGCGGCCTGCACATAGCGAACTCCACCATTTGACTTCAATACTCTAAATACCAGATCATAGGTGCCATGCCCCGCTATGGCATCTTGCAGTTTGCGCTCTGCCATCTCAGTATCATCCGGATGAACTTTTGCCAACCAGTGTTGATACTCCAACCCTTCATCACGCAATGTTAACGGCTGATCGTAAATAGCAAACATACGATCATTCCACTCTAAACTATTATCTTGTATGTTAAAGGTCCAAATACCCAGTTTGGCCACATCGGAGGCCTTGCTCAAATGGTTGCTGGCAGTTAATAGGGCTTCTTGTTGTAGTAACGTTTGGGTAATGTCTACCCCGATACCTAAGTAACCTAATATGTTCCCTGCACTATCGCGCATAGCCGTGACCGATAACGATACCTGACACTGTGAGCCATCTTTACGAACATAAGTCCAATTACGAGTTTCAGGCCCTTCTGTTTTCGCTTTATAAACAAATGTATCAAACCCTTCAATGCTAAAGCCATATTCGGCTGATAGCGCTATTGATCTGGCCTGTACTTCTTCATGTAAATGCAAACACGCTGGGCTAGTAATACCGACTAACTCACTGGCTTCATAACCTAATAACAACTCTGCACCGCGATTAAATATGGTGATTAGGCCATTTTCATCCGTGGCAATAATCGATATTTCCGACGCTGCATCCAACACACTAGAGAGCAACGAACTCAGTTGCGCTTTCTCAATTTGAGTAAATTTACGCTCAGTAATATCAGTACTTAAGGCAATAAAACGTTCGATATTGCCATTTTCATCCATCACTGGACCAATGACTGTGTCAAACCAATGAATATTGCCCTGTTTATCGCAATTACAAATTTCACCATGCCATGACTCACCTGATTTAATTTGAGCCCACATCGTTTGCCAGAAGACATCATCATGCTCACCCGACTTTAAAATAGAATGATTTTTACCTATTAGCTCTTCACGAGAGTAACCACTCATGCGGCAAAAATAGTCATTAACCTCTAGAATAATCCCATCTGTATCGGTGACAGTTGACACTAGTTGATTGTTTATCGATTTCAGCAACGCTTTGTTTTCTGAAACAGCTTGTAGTAATTCAGTGGTTCGCTCGGCAACCTTTAACTCTAAACTTTCATTTGATTTAATAATGCGTAGTTCCGCATCTTGTTGAGCGGTGATATCGCGAAGTGTTTGGCTTATACCTACAATATCCCCTTGCCCATCTATAATGGGTAAAGCTGTCATTGAGGTAGAGACTAATTTGCCATCTTTACATTGATGCTTAGACACCTGATTTAAAACCGTTTCACCGATTAACACTTTACGAAATGCCGCTTTCTCATGGTGTACTTTTTCTTTAGGCACAATAAGCGTTGCGCTGTCGGACCCCACGGCTTCTGATTCACTATAACCAAATAGCAACTCAGCCCCTTTATTCCAACTCGTCACCCTGCCTTCAAGATCATAACTAATAATGCCATCAAGCGAATGCTCCAGCATGTTAGCCCGTCGAGCCTGCTCAGCTAACATCTGTTGTTTACGTTGTATTGCTAACGACCATAAAAAGGCTAATGCGGCCAATAAAAGACTGAATACCGCAGTATAGGAAAAAATTAAACTTGGACGATTAAGGTGTAATTCATGAATAAATTCAGGATAGGCGGTAATTTTAAATTGCCATTTACGGCCAAACACTTCTTTATTAATGGTGTACTGGTACGGGGAATGAATATGGGTATCTTCTGCGTCGGTTTCATAAAATGGGATCGGATTATTCAGCTGGGTGATATCACTTAACTGCAACTTAGTCGTTTTTTGATATAAATCTAATCCGATCAAAACCTCATTCGTGACCAGAGGAGCGTAACTCCAGCCAAATGCCTCTGCTTCGCGCGCTTCAGTGGTCGTTGGTGTGGTTCCATTGCGATAAATTGGCATGAGAATCAAAAAAGATTGCAATGGCTTTCCGGTAGCTTGCACTAAGGTGATCGGTCCAGATAAGGTCACCTCACCCGACAACATCGCAGCATCAGCAGCATCACGGCGCTGTTTTTCTGAACCTATATCCAAACCAACAGCAGAATAGTTACGCTCTACAGGTTCAATGTATTGAATAACATATCGCTCATCATCATGGGGAGCAAGCTGACGAATGCCAAAAACAGGCCAACCATCTTGCTGAGCTTTTTCAATAAACTCGGCTTCTTGCTCAGGCAAGACTCTGCGGATAAAACCAAATCCACGCGCACCAGGAAACTCTTTATCTACTTCACGGGTTAAGCTATAACGAATAAACCCTTCACGCGACACATGATGTTCACCTGCCGTGGTAATCATGCCTCTTGCACCTCGTAAGCCATATTGATACAAGGTAATACGTTCTAAAACATTTCGGCTAATGTGTTCTGACGTTGACTGAAGTGCCTTTTTTATAGCCAAATCATTGGCTTCATTGATCCACCACGTTAGCCCTACGCTGATGACTAAGCCAATAATCAACACACCTGAGCCTAATTTAGCTGCTTTTTTAAAGCCAAAAGACAAATTCATAATCGCCAAATTTCTTAAAATCATAGAGTTATGATTTTGGACTAGTCAGCAAGATTTCGCCAGCCGAATAACTAACAATAAATAAAACATCGTCATACAAAAGTAAAAAGCGATAAGACACAAAACAACAAGTGGTTGGATGAAATGATACTGACTAGGCTTAATCATGCTAAAAAGTGAGTTCGAGGCGGAAACATAAAAGGCCTCACATCACTGTGAGGCCTTTTATGATAAAGAGGTTGAGTTGGCCGATAAGCCGGGTCCTGTCGTGGACAGTTATTCATCTAGGCCTGCAATCGCTCACAGGCTCAAGCGACCTACCCGGTCCCAACGCGAGCAGCGCCATACGGGACCCTATTTGGTCTTGCTTCGGGTAGAGTTTACCTTGCTACGGACTATTGCTAGCCGCACGGTGCGCTCTTACCGCACCCTTTCACCCTTACCAATCCGAAGATTGGCGGTCTTCTCTCTGTTGCACTTGTCGTCGGTTCACACCGCCCAGGCGTTACCTGGTACCCCGCTCTTTGAAGCCCGGACTTTCCTCCCCGTACTTACGTACGCGGCAACTGTCTGGCCAACTCGGCGCGGATTATAGCGTAAGCTACTGCAACAAACCATCTAAAATATGACTTTAGCGCAAACCGATGAAATTGAATCTATAGACCAATTTCCAAGCCATATTTATAAAGTGCATTCTTTTTAATACCGTGAATTTCGCCCGCCAATGCTGACGCTTTTTTCAAGGGAAGCTCTTGGCATAACAGTTTCAATGTATTAACCACAACAGCAGGAATGTCTGACTCGCTATCGGTTCTGTGGCCATGGCACATCAACACAATTTCACCTTTTTGTTGATTCAAGTCGTCTTTTACCTGTTGCAACACATCTGCCGCTGCGCCAGATAAAAACGTTTCAAAGGTTTTGGTCACTTCACGGGCCATGACGATTTCACGGTCAGCACCTAAAGTCGCAACAATAGATTCTAAGCTGTGCACGATACGATGTGGTGATTCATAAAAAATTAACGTTCTTGGATCTTCTTTTAAAGCTAACAATTTATCGATGCGGCCTTTTTCTTTTGAAGGTAAAAAACCTTCGAACGAAAATCGATCTGATGGCAAACCTGAAGCGCTTAATGCGGTTATTGCCGCGCATGGTCCCGGTAATGGCACCACATTGAAACCTGCTTCACGCACCTGTTTAACCAGATGATAGCCAGGGTCTGAAATGAGCGGAGTGCCTGCATCAGATATCAAGGCTACGGCTTCACCGTTACTCAGTTTTTGAATAATCCACTGTGCTCTATCACGTTCGTTATGATCATGAAGTGCCGTTTTACGGGTTTCAATGCCAAAGTGGCTTAACAACTTGCCGCTGTGGCGAGTGTCTTCACAGGCAATTAAGCTGACTTGATTTAACACTTCAATTGCACGGCTACTGATATCCGCTAAATTGCCAATGGGTGTGGGCACAATATACAGTGCTGCGGCTTGATCCATAACTACCTCAATAATCTCTTTGTGCAAGACTTTCGCCCAGCGTAAGAGCAGGTTAAACTAAAGCCAATATCTTACCAGAGTGAAGCCCTGTGTTAAAAAGACTGATTTCAATTAAATTTCTATCGGCACTGACACTTTCAACATTATTGATTGGTTGTGCAGCGACTAAAACCACTGATCCCGACTCAATTGTCAACACGTCTTTAGTGTCGGTTGAGCAACCGGCCAGCACTTATTTGTCTGAAGCCAGCAAAAGCAGCCTACCAGAAAAACGTGACCGCTACCTTTTGCTCGCTGCGCACGCTTACATAAATGACGGTAATTATAGCTCTGCTAGCAACATACTTGTGTCAATGCAAAAAAGTATGGTGAAGGTGCCGACTATTCAGGCTGAACATATTTATTTAAATGCCCGCATTGCTGAAAAAGTGCAAGATAAGCAAGCCGCGCTGACCAAATTGCAATATCCACCGCATTGGCAATTACCTCGTTGGCAGATGGCCACTTACCATCAATACAAGGCGCGTCTGTATAAGTCACTGCAACAACCTATTGACCAAATTAGGCAACTCAGCTTATTGAGTAACTACTTGCCTAAAACTGAATCAACTCAGGTAAATGATGTTATTTGGCAGGTATTACAGCCGCTTCAAGAAGAAACTATTCAAACCTTTATGCGTGAGCCTGCTAATCCAGTATTTTCAGGTTGGTTGCAGTTGGCTTATATTGCCAAGCATTACGCCATTGAGCCAACTCAGTTAGTACGTTATTTAGGGGAATGGCAACGAAATAATCCACATCACCCAGGTGCGATGAAATTACCTTCTGATTTAGAAAAAGCCCTTAACGCTAAACCGTTTAGACCGCAAAATATTGCAGTATTATTACCTTTAAGTGGACCAAGAGCCGCGGTTGCTGAACCGATCAAAATGGGCATTTTAGCCAGTTATATGGCTGAGTTTGATAATGATGTGACGATTCACTTTATCGACAGTCAAATAGGCGTACAACCGGCCTATCAACAAGCTACTGATATGGGTGCTGATTTTATTATTGGGCCTTTGCTACCAAATGAAGTTGAAGAGTTACAGCGCGCCAATCAAGCCAAAGAGCAGCTGATCCCTCAACTATATTTGAATCAATTAGAGCAGTTTGAACCTAAGCCAAATCAATTTTATTTTTCACTATCCCCCGCTCAAGAAGCGAGTGATGCCGCCAGAAAAATGTTTGCCGATGGTATCAAGTTACCCTTATTGTTAACCAGTAACGATGCTATTGGGAAACGGATGGCCGAAAGCTTTAACCAAACATGGCTGTCTTTGACCGAGAATAACGCTGAAATCCATTATTTCGACCGTGGCGATCAGATGAAGTTAACCGTACAAGAAGCCTTAGGCGTAAAAGACAGCCAGGCTAGAATTGCCCGCATGAAAGAAATTTTAGGCAGCAAGCTGGAAGCGGATTTTCGTTCACGTCAGGATATCGATGCCATTTATATGATCTCTGCATCGCAAGACTTATCATTACTAAAAGCGTTTTTAGATGTCAATTTCAGTGTCTTTGCTGAACCTGTAGCGCTTTATACCTCTAGCCGTGGCCGATTAGAAAAAGAATCCAATCAATCCGCACAAGAGCTGAACAAAGTGATGATTAGCGATATCCCTTGGTTAATGCAATCCAGCAATGAAACTCGGATGGTTGAATCATTATGGGGCACCTGGAATAACAGCCAAAAACGTTTATATGTTATGGGCTATGATGCACTTGAATTAGTTAATCGTTTAGCACAAATGCAGGCATTTCCTGGATATCAACTCAATGGCCGCAGCGGTGCATTATCAGTGCAGCCAAATGGTTTGATCGATCGCCAGTTAACTTGGGGTAAGTACCAACAAGGCCAATTAACCCCATTATGATAGATGGCAAACTTGCCGAACAGCAGGCCCGAGAATATTTACAGCAACAAGGGCTCACCTTTGTCGCTGCAAATGTGCGTTATAAGTTCGGCGAGATTGACCTCATCATGCAAGACCAGCACACGCTAGTTTTCATTGAAGTAAAATATCGTCAGTCGCAAGCCTTTGGCGGTGCGATGAATGCTTTGGGCGCTAAACAAATTCAGCGCATCCGACGCTGTGCTGAAGCCTATTTACAGCAACAAGGCATCAACCCTCCCTGCCGATTTGACGTTATTGCCAATAATAACGCACAAATAGCTTGGATTAAGGGATGTTTTTAAGCTTCAATAGTTACCACAGCATTGATTTATGGCATTATATCGACACACACTTGACGGTGATCACATCCTATATGTGTACCGTCAGTAAAAATTCTATATCGTAAGGATTGTTGCATGTTAGAACGTATTAAAGACAGTTTCACTGAGTCGATTCAAACTAAGATTGATGCGGCTGAAGCATTACCTGAGTCAATCGAAAAAGCTGCTGAAATGATGGTGCAATGTCTACTTGGCGGTAACAAAATTCTTTCGTGTGGTAATGGTGGCAGCGCCGGCGATGCACAACACTTTTCTGCTGAGCTATTGAACCGCTATGAAATCGAGCGCCCACCACTTCCAGCCATCGCGCTAAGCTGTGACACCTCAACCATCACAGCGATTGCAAATGACTATAGCTATGATGAAATTTTCTCAAAACAGATTTTAGCACTGGGTCAACCTGGCGATATTTTATTAGCCATTTCAACCAGTGGTAACTCTGGTAACGTGATTAAAGCAATGGAAGCAGCGCTTAGCCGTGACATGACTATTGTGGCATTAACCGGCAAAGACGGCGGCGCAATGGCAGGCTTAATGAGCGCAGGGGATGTTGAAATTCGCGTACCATCAAATGTCACTGCACGTATTCAAGAAGTCCACTTACTGGTCATTCATTGCTTATGCGACAACATTGATCGCACCTTATTCCCACAGGATGAGCAGGCATGATAAAGCTTGTAGCCATCATGTCTGCACTTGTTTTACTTCAAGGTTGTGCAGGGGCGGTAATGATTGGCGCCGTAGGTGGTGCCAAAATGGCCAATGATGAGCGTAGTATGTCTACTCAAATAAGCGATACTAACGCCGACTTTGAAATCTCCAGTGCACTGTCAAAGCATGAAGACATTAACAATCAAACCAACATCACCGGTGTGGTCATGAATAGTAATGTACTCATGATTGGCCAAGCACCTAACTCTATGTTGCGCGATAAAGCCATCAAAGCGGTGCAAGAGTTAAACATTGGTGGCAAGATCCACAATCAGATACGTATTGGTAATCCAACCTCATTTACCACCCGCAGCAATGACACTTGGGTCACGACCAAAGTAAAAGGGCGGATGCTAAATGAAAAAGATTTAGACATCACGCGAGTAAAAGTAATTACTGAGAATGGTGAAGTCTTTTTACTTGGATTAATCGAACGCAATCAAGCCGAACTGGCTGTGGACATCGCCCGCAACACTGCAGGTGTTCGTAAGGTCATTAAAGTCTTCGAATATGTTGAGCCTAAAGAAGAAGATTAATCATCACCTCAACAGCGAATAACAATATTAAAGCCTCTATTTTTAGAGGCTTTTTCTTTTCTATTACCCGCTAATTATTGGGTGTGATTTTTTAGCTAATGCCAATTTATGGCCTTGCAACTTGCGCCACTGGTGTGTGATATAAGGCAGCACTAACGAAGGTAAAATAATCAATCCCGCACCTAACCAGCTTAATCCATCAAGCCATTCGTCAAACCACAACCAGCCAAAGAACACACAAAATAGTAGTCCGGTATATTCGGCAATTGCAATATCACTAGCTTGTGTCTTTCGATAAGCACAAAAGCAAAACCACTGGTATATCAGCAAAAAGATATTACTCATTAAAGCCACCAAAATGATGTCGACAGATATTGTCAGCTCACCAAAAAAAACCACCATCAAACACACAAGCGGTAAACTGAATAAATTATTCAACATCAGGGTGAGTGCAGGGTTTTCAGTCGATGGCAGTTTTTTGAGTGTCAGTTGGCTGACTGCAAAAGTTAGCGCACTGACTAACACTATGACAGCAAACCAATTTATTTGCGTTGGTCTTAAAAGAATGACAATACCTATAAACCCTAAAAAGACCGCTATCCACTGCAATGAAGTCACTTTTTCTTTAAGTAATAACGCCCCCAGTACCATAATCATAATAGGGCCTGAGAAAAACAAAGCACCCGCGGTGGCGAGAGGCAAAGACATCAAACCGATAATAAAACACAAGCCACCAATGGCACCGATATTGGCGCGAAAAAAATGCATTTTATAATGGCTTGTTTGTGAGCGACCGCTATATAACCATAGCGGTAACATCATCAACACTGACAATACTTGCCTGATCAGTAAAAAACTGGCGGCATCAGCATTCGATGGTAACCATTTAACTGACACATCATAAAGGGCACTAAAAACATTACCGATAATCAATAATCCTATACCCAACAAGACTGATGGCTGCATGTTTTTGCTCACTACGATTTAATAAGGCGCCATCATAGCGATCACCGAACATGAATAATAATGATGTTTTTTACTCATGTATGAGATAAATTAATAGTTGATATTGAATAGATTAAAATACGCAATTCAGTCCTCCTTGGCACTGTTGCAAATTAGCTATCCACTGTGCTCACTAACCTATTCAGTGGCTAATAAACGCTTACAACCAACGATAAGGCCCTACCCAGTAATGCGAAAACTTCCTCCACTAAGAAGCTTACATGTATTCGAAGCTGCTGCCAGACACCTCAATTTTTCGCTTGCTGCAACAGAGCTATGTATCACCCAAAGCGCGGTATCGCATCAGGTAAAACAGCTTGAAAACTACTTTGGTGAAACACTGTTTCATCGCTCAGGAAAGCAATTCCAGTTAACTGAAAAAGGCCACATTCTATTTGATGAACTTGAGCAAATTTTTAATCAATTAAATGATCTAAGTTTGCGGATCACTGGAGAGCAAAATCAACATTTACAATTGGCCGTGTTCAGTTCATTTGCAATTAAATGGCTTATTCCGCGCTTAGGTGATTTTAAACGCCAATATCCTCAATACAATATTCGCCTTAATATGATCACGGATGAGCCAATGCTAAGTGATTCTGTTGCTGACATGTTTATTTGCGGTCGACATGAGCAAACTGGATTTTGGCAAACAACGCTTCATAACGAACGGTTGATCCCTGTTTGTAGCCCTGAATTATTTCAACAACAGGAGATGTTCAACGCCGATTGGTTTGAAAAGCAATCATTGCTAGCAGTGGATGAACCTAGCTTGGGTCTTGATTGGGATTTTTGGGGACAGCACAATCAATGGCATTTTAATCGAGCTCAGCAAAGGCATGTTTTTAGTCACGTATTACTGGCGATTGAAGCGGCTAACGCCGGACAAGGCATTGCACTGGCATCTGACTTTATGGTCGAGTCTGATATTAAATCAGGCCGTTTGGTGGCGCTTGATTTACCTCCAGTATTTACCGATTTTAGGTTTAATTTCTTGTGTAAACACCGAAAGAAAAAACAACCAGGTATTGCCGCATTTATTCGATGGCTGCTGCAGCAAACCAACGAGGATAAAAAAACCAGTATCTAGTGATACTGGTTTTTAAGCTGAAAGCCATTGGGTATTAAACGATCATACCAATCTTTTTATACACTAAATCAATGGTTTCTTGGGCACGAGCTTTGGCTTTGTCAGCCCCTTGCTTCATCACTTGTTCAAGATAAGCCTCATCAGCACGATACTGCTTAAAACGCTCCTGTAATGGCTCAAGCATAGCCACAACCGCTTCGCCAGTAGCCACTTTCAAATGGCCATACATTTTGCCTTCAAATTCCGCTTCTAAACTAGCAATAGATTTACCCGTCGCACCAGACATTAAGCTTAATAAATTAGACACGCCCGGTTTGTTATCAAAATCGAAACGAACCACTGGTGGCTCGTCGCTGTCAGTCATGGCTTTTTTCACTTTCTTTAGAATAGCTTTAGGCTCTTCTAACAAACCAATGACGTTATTGCGGTTGTCGTCTGACTTTGACATTTTCTTCAAAGGGTCCTGCAACGACATGACTTTAGCACCGTGTTCTGGAATAAATGCTTGGGGCACTGTAAATGTGTCACCATAGGCATTATTAAAACGTGTTGCGATGTCACGGGTCAGCTCAAGATGCTGCATTTGGTCTTGACCAACAGGCACGGATTGCGCTTGATATAACAAAATATCAGCTGCCATTAAGACGGGATAACCAAATAGTCCAACGTTAATATTATTAGCGTGCTTTTGTGATTTATCTTTAAACTGAGTCATACGATTCAGCTCACCCATTTGGGTATAACAATTTAACGCCCAGCTTAATTGGGTGTGCTGTGGTACATGTGATTGCACAAACACCGTGCTTTTATCTGGGTCAACACCACATGCTAAATACAGCGCTAGGGTATCAAGACACGCTTCACGCAGTTTTGCTGGGTCTTGGCGAACAGTAATTGCATGTAAATCTACCACACAATAAATACAATCATGCGTGTCTTGCATTGCCACCCACTGGCGTAGCGCGCCCATATAATTACCTATGGTTAATTCGCCTGATGGCTGTGCTCCGCTGAAAACAATGGGTTTAGTCATGGGTTTTGTTGCTCCAATTACTGTATTTTAAAATTATTTAGAAAGTAAAAACTGACCGATTTGGTCAAAGTTGTCACACACTTCATTCGGTTCACTTAAACTAATATGCTCACCGTAGTTATAACCATAGGTTAAGCCGATAACCGTCACATTGGCAGATTTAGCCGCTAAGATATCATTCTTAGAGTCACCTATCATCAATAACTGTTGTGGCTCTATTTGCCATTGCTGTAATAGATGATTTAACGGTAAAGGATCTGGCTTCATTTTGGCTAATGAATCACCGCCGAGAACATGATCAAATAAATCCGATAAGCCAAAAGCCTCTAATAACGGTATGGTAAAACGATAAGGTTTATTGGTAACCACAGCTAAACGGTAACCAGCCTGCTTTAAAGCCGTTAAGGTCGATAAGACATTAGGATATAAACAGCTATGTTTTTCTAAATACAAACCATAGTGGTGCATAAACTTAGGCATAGTATCTATTAATAGCGTTTCATCAACCTCATTTGCTAGTGCAAAGCTAAGTGCTCGTCTCATCAGCATTTTAGCGCCATTACCCACCCAGCCTCTTACCTGCTCTTCACTTGCTTGCGGCAAATCTAACTCAAGTAATGTTGCATTGGTTGCGGCAGCCAAATCCGGCACGCTGTCAACTAAAGTGCCATCTAAATCAAAGGCTATGGCACGTATTTTGTCAAAATTAGTCATGGTTTGGCTACTTTCTATTGCTAATGAAGTTGGCGTATTGATTATATTTTTGCTAACTCACTGCGCATTTCGTCGATCACAGTTTTATAATCAGGTTGACTAAAAATAGCTGAACCCGCCACAAACATGTCAGCCCCTGCTGCGGCAATTTCAGCAATATTATCAACCTTTACACCACCGTCTACTTCAAGACGAATATCATAACCACTGGCGTCGATGCGTTCACGTACCTGACGCAATTTATCTAAGGTTGAAGGAATAAATGACTGACCACCAAATCCTGGGTTCACCGACATCAATAAAATGACATCCAGTTTATCCATTACGTGATCTAAATAATGCAGAGGTGTGGCTGGATTAAATACCAAGCCAGCTTTACAACCCGACTCTTTAATTAATTGCAATGTGCGGTCAACATGCTCAGAAGCTTCTGGGTGAAAAGTAATAATTGATGCTCCCGCCTTAGCGAAATCAGGAATAATTCTATCTACCGGTTTTACCATCAAATGCACATCAATATCTGCAGTGATCCCATAATTACGCAGTGCCGTACAAACCATTGGGCCAATAGTCAGGTTAGGCACGTAATGATTGTCCATTACATCAAAATGAACAACATCTGCACCGGCATCGAGTACAGCTTTAACGTCGTCCCCTAAACGGGCAAAATCAGCAGATAAGATTGATGGAGCAATTAAATAAGGTTGCATCATGGTCTCGCAGCAAAATGGGTGTGGCTGTAGTTTACCCTTTGGAACAGCTTGGCTCTAGTCAAACCATGAAAAAATACCCAGGGGTATGCCAGAAGTTTGATTTTGAAAATAAATAACTAATAGGTGTTCATAAACTGTACTAGTTTGATATAATCGACAAAATTTTACGCCGTGTTTAGTCAGATATTAAGCAATTTTATTTGTGTTTTAATGACTAACATATTGTTATATCAAACGTTGATGAAGATAAAGCGAATAGTATTCACTGTGATACTGACGTTATTAATGGAAAGGATCCCCAACATGGAACTGCGTCCAAATCGTTTATTGTCATACTTTAACACTAAGCCATTACAAGCAATTGTGGCTACGGTGACAACATCATCTTTGGTAGTGTTCATCAGCTTGTCGTTTTCAACGACTGGCGAAACGGCGTCAACTCAAGCCTGTGCCTGCGAAGCAAATGTCAATTACAATAGCAGCTTACCTAGCAGCCATCCCAATAATCGCTGTGCTGTTCAAGGGCATGATGTCAGTTGGAAAAATTGGATTACAGGTAACAGCCGCTCAAGTCAATTTCACTTTATTGATTTAATTGAACTGCTATACGGACATAAAGATAAGCCTATTACTGATATACCTACCTCTAAAAAACCTGAGCAAATTTAAAATTGTCTTTGTGGCAGGTATTTAGTAGCACTATAGCGGCATTTTTCGGCGTGCAAACAGATAAAAATCGCCAAAGAGATTTTAAAACCACTTCGCCAATTCCTTTCATTCTAATGGGCATAATGCTAACGGTTTTTCTGGTGCTGACACTTGTGGCCATCGTTAATCAAGTTTTGAGTTAGCCCCTTGCGCTAATAAACTTCATCATCAAAATAATGGTGATCGTATAGTGCCATAATTTCATCCACTTTATTTCGCGATGATCCTTTTTGGCTGATATTTCGCTGAACGGCTATCGTAGCTAATTTCGCCCCTCGATATAACTCTCGAGTCAGTGGAATGTCATGATTACTGATCAATACTGGAATATTGCGCTTATGGGCAGTATGACGTGAATGACGCGCTAATAATGCTTGGTCATCAAGGCTAAAACCAGGTCCGGCATAAGTGGTAAAGCTTGCGGTTGTCGACAATGGGGCATAAGGTGGATCGCAATAAATCACATCACCGTCATTGGCTAAACCGAAGGCTCCCTCATACCCGATGCATTTGAATGTTGCCTTTTGAGCTTTTTCTGAAAAATATCGTATTTCAGCTTCAGGAAAATAAGGTTTTTTGTATGAACCAAAAGGGACATTAAAGCCACCTTTACGGTTATAGCGGCATAAGCCATTAAAACCAAAACGATTTAAATATAAGAAATACACTGAGCGTGTAAAAGGATCTCGGCTTAGATTAAAATCTGCTCTTATGCGGTAATACGCTTCCTTATTATTCATATCTGCAACAAACATGGCTTTTGCTGCCGTAATATAAGCTTCCGGTTGCTGCTGCACAATTTGATAGAGGTTAATTAAATCCTGATTAATATCGCACAACAAGTATTCGTCATAATCTGTATTCAAAAAAACCGAGCCAGCACCAACAAAAGGTTCAACGAGGCGCTGTCCCTTAGGTAAATGTTTAGACAATTCTTCAACGAGTTTAAACTTTCCACCCGCCCATTTGAGAAAGGCTCTATGTTTTTTTGTCATAAAGTGAGCTACTTGCTGCCAAAATTAAAGCTGATGATTGTACTCTGTTTAATCATGTTTATCATCGATTTTCCTGCTCAATGATGTATTCACTCAAATCGCTCCATTTTCTTAGCCAAGGCTCACTCAAGCCCAATTCTGCTTGAAGTCTATTTGCCTGATTTTGCGCTTGTGTGGTTGAAGCAAACTGGCCAAACAAAATGACATAACGATTTTTATAACGTGCAATATAGACATCTTTTTCATGAACCAATTTGTTGGTAATTGAAACCAATGATTGCTTATCGACCACACTTGCCAATTGTAAAGTATAGCCTTGAGGCTTAACGACTTGTGTCACTTTTGACGTCACATCAGCGGGGGCACTGATTGGTTCAGTGCTTTTGACAAGTGACGCTGATTGAGATGCTATCGCGGTAGTGTTACTGGATTGAATGTCGGTAGACTCTGCGTCATTCTCATCTGCTGATTGGGCTTGATTAACATTAATTGTGTTTATCAAAGCCGGTGCTTGTTGCTTCGGAATGGGTAATTCCCCCGAATAAATAGCCTCTTCTAACACTAAAAAACGCTTATGTGCTGTAAGCATAGGCGCCACTAATAATTTACCGTATTGAGCTAAAAATACGTTAGCCTGATCTTTTTGCTGTTGTTGCGTAGCAGTGAGTTGCTGACTAAATCGCGGTTCATTATTCGCTTTAAATACAGAACTGTTAAGCACACCATAAACTGTGCCACCAACTATCAATAAGCTAATCATAGCAATAGCGAATTTGAGCATCTTGGCACCCTTGGTTGGTGCATCTTTAGGTTCAGCAATAGCAAGATTTAATAGCTCAACCACCTCTTCAGGTGTACCAGATTGCTTTTCAAGTTGTTGATGAATAATGCTTCGTGCAATAAAGGGGGTACAGCCACTTCGCAGCAGTAAGCTTTGATATAAACCGTCTCGTTCTGCGATTGGCAAAGGTTCAATGCTGATTGGCAATAGCATTTGCTGCATTTCTTCAGACAGCTCTGCCATTACTTTTGTTAAATATTCTGAATCTATTGCCATTGTCACTGCAATATTAGCACCTGCACAGCGCATCTGAGATAATAAAATGCATTCAGCCCACAGTGATTTAGGCAATAAATGTGCATCATCAATAATGATATGTAGCGGCTTAGTAAGAGTTGATTGGATACGCATAACGGTATCCATAAGGGGCATTTCATCATCAAATATAGGCGATGAAATTAATTGAACTAAGATTTTTCGGCGAATTTCGGCAGGGTCAGCATGCAACGGGCACAGAACTAAAGCAGAATTGTGCTCATCTAACTCGCTTGCTAGAGCCAAACTCAGGGTAGACTTGCCTGATCCCTTTAGACCAGATAGCAGTAACAGTTGACCACTGTAACTGGCCGTATGCTGTAAACGCTGTACAAGTGCTTCTTGAGTTGGAAGTAGTAATAATGCTGAAGTCAAAGATCCACCACACGTCCTTTATGCGCGGCTGATCACCTGTTCAAGTAGATCTTCACTGACATCACTGAACACGTCTGCCTGACCTAAACCGGTAGGTAAAATCAATCTAATCTTACCTGCCAATACTTTTTTGTCGCGCCGCATATGCTTAATAAAGCTATCAAAATCCATTGAGCTAGGAGCTTCAATAGGTAAATCAAAAGCTACAAACAAGTCTCTAATTCGACAAACAATTGACTCATCGATCAAATTTAACTTATGTGCTGTTTCTGCAGCAAGAATTGTGCCTGCAGCAACCGCATCACCATGTAACCATGCACCATAGCCCATTTCAGCTTCAATTGCATGACCAAATGTATGACCTAGATTGAGTAGCGCACGCACTCCTCGTTCTGTTTCATCTTGATTGACGACATCAGCTTTAATTTGGCAACATTTAGCAATTGTGTAGCTTAATGCTCGTGTATCAAGAGCTTTTAACGCTTCAACATTTTGCTCTAACCAAACAAAAAACTCACTGTCCCAAATAATGCCATACTTGATCACTTCGGCCATACCTGCTGAAAATTCATTTGCAGGTAATGTTTTTAGGCATTCGGTATCGATAATAACACTTTGCGGCTGATAAAATGCCCCAATCATGTTTTTACCCAATGGGTGGTTTACTGCCGTTTTACCGCCTACAGATGAATCTACTTGAGATAGTAATGTAGTTGGTACTTGCACAAAATCCACTCCACGCTGGTAACATGCAGCAGCGAAACCGGTCATATCACCGATAACACCCCCACCCAGCGCGACCAACACTGAATCTCTGGCAAAATTATGTTCCAATAATGCTGAAAAAATGACATCTAAATACTCTAGAGTTTTATATTTTTCACCATCAGGAAGAATAACTTTTTTAATTGACGCACAAGACACCATTGCCTTTTCCAATGTCGCTAAGTACAAAGGGGCAATAGTGTCATTGCTAACGATGAGTACGTTCTTGTTTGCAAGGTAGCGATTAAATATTTCGCTTTCATGCATCAAATTCTGGCCTATATAAATGGGGTAACTTCTATCACCTAAATCAACCTGAATTTGTTGCATTGTTTTACCTAAAAACCGAGTTGCTCAATTATTTGATTTGCGACAATTTTCGCACTTTGTTCGTCTGTTTTAACGATGACATCGGCAATCTCTTCGTACAAAGGATTACGCGATTCTGCTAAGTTCTCAAGAACTTCGCGTGGGTCATCAACTTGCAGTAATGGACGACGTTTATCACGTTGCGTACGAGCAACTTGCTTGTCGATAGTCGTCTCTAAATACACCACGATACCGCGAGCAGAAAGATAGTTGCGAATATCTTTGCTCTGAACCGAACCACCGCCTGTTGCGAGTACAATACCTTGCCTTTCTGAAAGATCAGCAATGACTTGTGCTTCACGACGACGGAAACCTTCTTCACCTTCAACATCGAACACCCAAGCGATATCAGCGCCTGTTCTTTGCTCGATCTCGTGATCAGAATCGTGGAATTCTAAATGCAGCATTTGAGCCAAATGACGGCCAATTGTGCTTTTACCTGCGCCCATAGGGCCTACTAGAAAAATATTACGTTTTTCAGCCATTTCGTATACGTCTGAATCTTATATAAAAGAATGCCTGATCGACTAAAGAGACAGCCGACCGCTTAAAATATTACCTTGCTCTATTGAGACTTGACGGAGGATTATCTCAGTTTAGGGCCATTGCTGGCAAGCGATGCTGGCAATTTATAACAATTTTATTAAATAAAAGTGTTATAGCTTACGCCAAAAACAAAAGCCAGCTTGATTTAGCTGGCCTTTATCATTTGATTATTGATTATAACTTTTCAGAAATAATCTTTGGTGTCACGAAAATCAGTAGTTCTTGACGCTCATTTCGGTCTGTTGTGTTTCTAAATAAGAAACCAACCAGAGGAATATCACCCAAAACAGGTACTTTACTCACTCTGCTGATTAAGTTTTGTTGATAGATACCACCCAAAACAATGGTTTCGCCATTATCAACTAATACTTGAGTACCGATACGTTGAGTATCAATAGATACAGCTTCACCAGTTGGGGTTTGAACTGTTTTACCTTGAGAATCTTGGGTGATTTCTAAATCGAGAATCACGCGATTGTCAGGCGTTATTTGCGGTGTGACTCGAAGAGATAAAACCGCTTTTTTAAAGCTCACTGATGTTGCACCACTTGACGCAGATTCCACATAAGGAATTTCAACACCTTGCTCAATGTATGCTGCTTTTTGATTTGACGTAGTGATACGTGGGCTTGCGATAATTTCGCCTTTGTTTTCTTGTTCAAGTGCACTTAATTCTAAATCCAGCACGGTACCATCAGCTAATTTTGCAACATGGAAAGCAATGCTAGTTGGATTAGAAACCGCTGCGGGTAAATTAACGTTTAAGCGATCATCTAACCCAGGAATAATACCGCCAGCAATGCTGCCAGCACCTTCAAGCGAGCCTGAAGTACCTTTAGTGCCTTGCTGATCGGTAATGCCCCAGCGAATACCTAAATCTTCAGATACATCGTCTTTTACGGTCACCATACGCGATTCGATTAATACCTGCTTGATTGGAATATCTAACACTTCGATGAGTCGATGAATGCTTTCTAATATTTCTGCAGTGTCTTTCACCAGTAATGTGTTAGTACGTGCGTCAACAGCAACGCTACCACGACTTGATAGTAAACTTGAATCAGTTCCTTTCAACAATTCTGCTATGTCTAATGCCTTAGCATAATTAATTTGTAAAAACTCAGAATATAAAGGCGCTAACTCTTTTACTTCTTGTTTGTTTTTAAGATCATTACTTTCACGAATTGCCAACTCTTCACTAGGGGCAACCATTAAAATATTACCTTCAATGCGCTTATCAAGGCCTTTAGTTTGTAGAATTAAATCTAAAGCTTGGTCCCAAGGTACGTCATCTAAACGTAGCGTAATATCACCTTCAACCGTGTCGCTAGTGACTAAGTTAAAGTTATTATAATCGGCAATAATCTGTAATACCGTTCGAACTGAAATGCTTTGAAAGTTTAACGATAGTGAACGACCGTTGTATTTTTTGTCTTCTTTAGCAACCGCTAATCGTTCAATTTTATCAATGTTAACTTTAAATACATTACCGTCTTGCTTGTAGTTGTATTCGTAATTACCATTCACATCGACTAAAATTCGTGAGGTTAAATCTTCTTTAAATGTTTCGAAACTACTGACAGGTGTAGCAAAGTCCTCTACATCCATGACATACAATAAATCACTGCCAATATTGGTATTGTAAAGTTTGATTTCTAATTTGGCGCCAACTTGTTCAACATTAGCAGCGACTGAGCGATTACTTAAATTAAATAATATCTCTCCGCCACCTTTCGCATTCCGACGAAAATCGATGCTATTAACCGTATTTACAAATGGATTATCGGCACTTGATGGGCCTGAAACCGCATCGTTTATCGTTAAACGATAGGTATTACCTTCAATTTTACCTTGATAAGGTTTCACGTCTTTTAAAGCGACGACGATAGTTAATCCGTTAGCTTGCTGCTGAGTCGTTAAGGATTTAACACCAACGCTATCAATTGGCAGTTCGTCCTTTGGTAAGTTAGATGTTGTTTCATCAAAATTTAAAATAATTTCAGCAGGGTTGGCTGATAAGTCTACAGTAGGAGACGTTACAGCGGATTCAAACACAAGCTCTAATTCTAATTGATGATCGACAACAGAGTGATATTTCACATCTAATAGACGATTAGCAGCAACTGCGCTTGGAATTGCGCACATTAATAATACCACCCCTAACAGGGTTTTAACTGTTGATGAATTCGTCATTGATTTTCTCATCGCGGCAGAAGATTTCATTATTCCCTCATCCTTCGCACGGTTACTTGCCTGATAATTCTAAGTTGCTTGGGCGTTCTGCCCAACAACCTGAACCATCAGGGATTAATTCTATAATTTCGATGTATTGGGGCGTTACATTTGAAATGCGACCATGATAAAGCCCTAAATACTCACCTACACCCATACGATAAACATTGGTATCTGCTGATTCAATTAAAGCCCAAATTTCATCGTCTTCACTTAACGTTCCACGCATCCTAAGGTTATCTAACGCATAAGTCTCTAAACGGCTTTTACGCCTTTTTAAATCAGGCTGCAAACAGTCTTTTGACGTATCGATAACTTCTTCGGTTAATTCTCTTGATGGCGGAATAAACGGACTGCGCATCAATTCAGCTTGGTAAATAAAGTGCTCAAATTTTGGTGTTTCTTTTAGCGGCGGTATGCGCGCAACATGTTGTGCTTTAGTCGTTGTCACAAACAGCTCTAAATCACTTCTGTCGCCAATACAGCCAGTTAGCATTAAGCTGACACTAACACCAATCAGTGCGGGTAAGAATTTCATTTATTTCTTCCCCTTAGCATCTTTAGGTAACTCAGCACCTTCTTTAAAGCGATATGTCTTAGCGAGAATCGCCATCGACAAACCACCGTCTTCTTTATGTGTGATACTAAAATCATGCAAACTAACAATACGAGGAAGTTTTGCGACTCCACTCACCATATTACCAATTTGATGATAATCACCCTCAACATTTAACCGAATTGGAAATTCAATATAAAAGTCACGCTCAATTTCATCTTCCCAATCTAAACTGTTTATTCTTAAACCTGAATCTGTGGCTACAAAAGTAATATCGTCCAATAAACCAGGCATCTCATTTTCTGATGGAAGCATTTTCAATAATTCAGCAAATTGTGCTTCCATAATGACTAATTGTTCACGGTATAACTTTAGATTAGCAGCTAATTGATATTTAGTTTCAAAATCGGCTTTTAATTCAATTTCTTTTTTCTGCTCAGATTCCATAACGGCAATCGTATCAGCAATAAATAAATAATAACTGGCACCGATAACACATAAAGATAAGAATCCAGCAAACACTAGCTTGACTAATTTAGGCCAGCCGCCAATATTCTCAAAATCAATATCATTAAATTGGTCTAAATCAAGATTCATTTTTTCGCTCCTTGTTGCATATCAAGGGCTTTATTACCAAATTCGTCAGTAATCGATACTCTTAATTTAAAGCGCTGTAGCTGACGTAAATCTTCATTTTGAGAAATAATGGATTGCATACTTGGATCAGTTAAATAACTTGAGGTTTTAACTTTCCTCATCATATTTGCAACGTTGTTATTTGATTCGCTGCGTCCTTCAATCCAAAGAATACTGCCTTTTTTCTCAATACTAGATAGATAGATCCCTGGTGGCACAATTCTCACCAACTCATCTAATACATGTGTCGGCAAATTACGTGATTGCTGAAGACCTAAAATAATTTCAGTTCGACGCTCAATATCTTTTTTACGCTCGGTAATTTTCTTGATTTCGGCGATCTGAGTGTCTAATAAACTAATTTCTGACTGTAAATAACTGTTACGTTGACGCTGATCATCGGTCACTAATTCAAGATAACTAATAAACAAATATACCAGTAAAGACGTGACCAAAAATACTAGGGCAAGAATACCAATAAAATCACGTTTTTGTTTTTCCCGTGCTTCTTCACGCCACGGAAGTAAGTTTATGTTCGCCATTGAGCGTAACTCCTCAGCGCCAAGCCACTTGCTACCATGAACTTGTTAATTGATGGCTGTAATTGGGATTTAATTGCTTCATCGGCATGCAAGCAACCTTGAAACGGGTCGGCAACGATTGCATGAACACCAAGCTCATTGGTTAATACCGTTGTCATGCCTTCTAACTTACCTGTACCACCACACAACACCACATAATCGACTTTTTCACGGCCGCTGGCGGTACAATAGATTTGTAAGGTACGTTTAATTTGCTGCAACAGTTGTGTTTGGAATGGAGACAACACTTCAAACATATAATTTCTAGGTAGGTTACTTGTTACTTTAGCTAATTCAGCTTCTGCATATGGCATACCGTAGAAAGATAAAATAGATTGTGTGAATAACTCACCACCAAATGCCTGCTCTCGAATAAAGGTTGTTTCACCTTTTTCAACAACTGCAAACGTGGTGATATTGGCACCAATGTCTACCATGGCTATAATTTTATCTTTGGCGCCATCGGGTAATTGGGCATAAATAAGCTCAGCAGAGCGCCCTAACGCATACCCCTCAACATCAACCACTTTAACATCAAGCTCAACTGCATCTAGTGCATCAACACGAGCATCAATATTCTCAGTACGGCAAGCACTTAGCAAAACATCGACTTTCGACGGGTCAGTGATGTTTGGGCTTAAGGTCTCAAAATCGATACTGACTTCATCCAGAGAATAAGGAATAAGGTTGTCGGCTTCGATTTCGATTTGAGCTTCCATTTCTTCTTCATTTAATGAAGCGTCCATGTAAATCACTTTAGTCATCACCGCAGAACCAGAAACAGCAACAGCGGCAAACTTCACCCCTTTAGGCAAAGAACGCTTCAGTTGTCTCAAAGATTCTAATACAGCTTCAGAATCTCGAATATCATGATCAGCAACTGCGCCCTTTTTAATTGGCACCGTCGCGTAATTTTGAATTTTATATCCATCAGCAGTCTTACTGAGCAATATGGCTTTGACTTCATGGGAACCAATATCGACACCCACCATTTGCGGAGCTTGACGCTTCCATAATTTAGAAAGCATATTCCGTCATCACAAATTCTATTATTGTTTTAAAAAGATAGTAGCACAAAATCATCTCGTTACACTTATTTGTATAAAATGTTTCTATATTTTACAAATACTATTTTTACTTTACATGTTTTTACTTCACCAAAATGCTCATGGCTTATATACTATCTGTCCTATTTAAGATGTTGGAATACATGTGTGAAGTGGTTTAAAAGATTACTAATTGCCTTCTTTAGTTTAGCTTTACTCGGTGTAGGCGCAATTGCTGCTGCTTATTTTTATGTATTACCAGACCTGCCTGACGTTAACTCCTTAAAGACGGTTCAATTACAAACACCGCTACGCATATACAGTAGCGATGGCAAACTTATTTCACAATTTGGCGAAAAACGTCGCGTCCCTGTTGAATACAATGAGGTTCCTCAACAACTGATTAACGCGGTACTTGATACCGAAGATGCGCGTTTTTTTGAACATAAAGGTATCGATCCGATCGGTATTATTCGTGCTGCAACAATTTTAGTTACGACGGGTAAAAAAAGCCAAGGCGCAAGTACTATTACCCAGCAGGTTGCCCGAGGATTCTTTTTATCGAATGAAAAAACCTATATTCGAAAAATCAAAGAAATCTTTTTAGCTTTAAAAATTGAAAAAACCCTAAACAAAGAAGAAATTCTCACACTGTATTTAAATCGATCATTTTTAGGTAACCGGGCTTATGGTGTCGGGGCTGCTGCACAGGTTTACTATGGCAAAAATTTACATGAGCTAACATTACCTGAAATAGCGATGATTGCGGGCTTACCTCAAGCACCTTCTGCTGCCAACCCTATACGTAATCCAGCAAGAGCTATGGCACGTCGAAATTGGGTGTTAAGTCGTATGTTGGAAAAAAACAACATTACTCAAGCCCAGTATCAAGAAGCGATTGATACGCCTATTTCGGCAAAATACCACGGCGCAGAAATTGATTTATATGCGCCATATATTTCTGAAATGGCGCGTGACTATATGATTCAGAAGTATGGTGAAGAAGCGGCTTATACAAATGGATATAACGTCTACACAACCATTTCGTCTGAATTACAATTAATGGCTCAAGAAGCATTACGTGATAACGTTTTTGCTTATGATCAACGCCATGGTTATCGCGGCCCGATTTCTCAACTTTGGACGGAAACGCCTTTAGTCCGTGACGAAATTATTGAGCAATTGAAAAAAACTGAACCTATGCAAGGTATTTTGCCTGCTGCGGTAATGGATATCGCTGAAAAACAAGCTAACGTCTTACTGGCCAATGGCCAAGAGATCACCATTGATTGGGCAGGATTAAAGTGGGCTCGTAAGTTTATCAGTGATAAACGCCAAAGTTTACCCCCTAAACTCGCGAGCGATATTTTACAAGTTGGGCAACAAGTTTACGTCCGAAATAACGGTGAGTTCTGGCAATTATCACAGATCCCTGAAGTGTCCAGTGCCACCGTTAGCCTTGACCCATTTGATGGTGCCATCCGTACTCTGGTCGGGGGATTTAGTTTCAGCCAAAGCCAATTTAACCGAGTGACACAGGCAAAACGTCAATTGGGTTCAAACATCAAACCGTTTATTTACGCTACGACATTAGAACAAGATTGGACATTGGCCACCTTGATCAATAATGCTCCGATTAATAAACCTGATACTCGACAAGGTACTGCTTGGCGACCTAAAAATTCACCAGATATCTACGGCGGCCCCACTCGTTTACGTGTGGGTTTAGCACAATCGATCAACGTCATGTCTGTACGAGCAATGCGTCATGCTGGTTTGCAAAACACTATCGATGAACTGGTAAAATTCGGCTTTGATGCAAAAGATTTACCCCGTAACGAATCATTAGCCTTGGGCTCACCTTCAGTCACACCTTTGCAAGTTGCTACTGCGTTTAACGTTTTTGCTAACGGCGGTTATTTAGTTGAGCCTTATTTCATTGACCACGTCACGGATGCTTATGACAATATCATTGAACAAGCCTCGCCCACTTTAGCTTGTTCGCCTGCCACTGTTGCCGCTGACGATTCGTTTAACCAGCAAGCCGATGACAATACTCACAACGATACCTTTGCAGATATTTCATCTACGAACAATGAATTGACCGCTGAAAATAGCGATACTGAATTGGTCTGTAATCGTGAAAATGGTCGTTATGCGAATCAAATCATCACTGAGCAAACGGCATTCTTAATTACTGAATCATTGAAAAGCGTAATTTGGGGCGGTGGTGATTGGAGTAAAGGTACGGGCTGGAATGGTACGGCCTGGCGCGCCTCAAAATTGATTAAGCGCCATGACATTGCAGGTAAAACAGGGACAACCAATGAATCGCGCGATACTTGGTTTAGTGGTTTTAATCCAACATTAACCTCTACCTTCTGGGTTGGTTTTGATGATCATGGTCGTCAACTTGGCCGAGCAAGCTGGATGGCTAATGGTGCACCCGATCAAATATCAGGGGCAGAAGCTGGCGCTAAAACAGCAGGGCCTGGGTGGAATGACTTTATGAATAAAGCCTTAAAGGGCACTCCTGAACATTCAACTGAGCCACCGAAGGGTATTGTGTCTGTTCGTATTGATTTAGAAACCGGTAAACTCACTCGCAAAACCGACCATACCACGGCTTTCGAGTACTTCGTTGAGGGTACTGAACCTAAAGAATATGCCACTGAAGCACAAGAATCTGGCGAGATATTTATTGATAATGTTGCAGAAGATTTGTTTCAATAGTATTGATAAAAATAGAATCAATTGACTAAAAAGCCGCCTTAAGTGAAAACTTAAGGCGGCTTTTTTAGGTGTGCTCACATTATAAAAATAAGCGCTGATGTAACTCAGTTAACGAAGATACTTGGTAATGAGGTTGAATATTTTCATCATTTGCTAGGCCATTGGCATTTAACCAGCAGGTTTCAACACCAGCATTTATTCCACCTAAAATATCTGATTGAAGGGTATCCCCAACCATTAGCACTTGGTGTTTTTGCGGCTGCCCCATTTTTTCAAAAGCATGCTCAAATATCGCTTTATCTGGTTTTGCTTTACCCACTTGTTCAGAAATAATCACATGTGAGAATGCACTATCCATACCGGTTTTTTGTAAACGCGCTTGCTGTAACTGTGTAAAACCATTGGTGATGATACCAAGGTTAACTTTACCAATTAAGGCATCAATAAGAGCCTTTGCTCCAGGTAACGGCTGACAAATATCCGCCATTGCCATTAAAAAATCATGGTTAAGTTGCTCTGGCTTTACCGCCAACTTGGCTCCCCACTCGACAAACCTTTGAGTTTGTAATGTGTGCGCATTAATCGTTCCATTTTGATACTCAACCCAAAGCGGTTTATTCACTTTTTGATAATGGTCAAAATCAGATTGGTTAAAGGCAACGTTATATTTTGAAAATAATAACTTAAGCCCAGCGAATGCATCAAAATGAAATAAGGTTTCATCAGCATCGAATAGTATCCACTGGTATTTTGAAATATGCATTATTTGTACTCAAACAAGTTAAGTCGATTAATTTAATCGACCTCGACTATTTTATGTGGATTTTTAAACCGCTCTATTCAAATAAAGGCTTTAATTGCGACTCTTGTGCTAACAAACTTGTAAAAATCGTCAATTGGTTCGCTGCACGATCAAGATTATGATTAGGCTTATGGATAGAAAAATATACATCACCATTGATATGATCAGCTAAAAAACGACTTCCCAACATTAATGCCATCACTTTAATACCTAACCATAAACTGCGTTTTTCTATCGGAGTGATAATACCATCAAGGGCATTAATATAACTTTCACTTGCCGAGGCGATAATTTCCGGCCTAGCGATGACCTTATCTAAAGCAGTAGAATCTTCTTCTTCTGGCGAACAAAAAGCGCGCACCATATCGCCAAAATCATACATTAAATACCCTTTCATACAGGTATCCAAATCAATGATCGCCATGCTAGACATGTCACGCTTATCAAACAGCATATTGTTGATTTTGGTATCGTTATGACAAACCCTGAGTGGTAACAATGATTCTACACGTTTTAGCTCTTCAAATAAGGTGGTTTGGCTAAAGACCAAATCAACCCATTGCTGACATCCAGCCAAACGCTGACATTTGTCGTTAGTCACGGCTTGTTTCAATTGATTTAATCTAAAGGGCAAATTTAAGAAGTCATCGATTACATCTTTAATGCAATTGGGGCTTAATGAGCTCAATGCTGCGGCAAAGTGACCAAATGCACTCGCAGCCATTTTTGCTTGCTCAGTATTATTGACCACTTCAATGGTATGACTGTTAGGCAGATACGTGATTGCCCGCCAAAAGCCAAGCGATTTCAAATCTACGCCATATTGGTTATCTTGGGTTTGTACAGGCTTAACAACCTGTAATTTATAACAATGAGCATCTTGCTGTTGCTGTAAGTGTTCACTGATATAACGTGCGTTTTGGAGTAATTCCTGCGGTTGAGTAAATACATCGGTGTTTATTTTTTGTAATACAAACTCACCTTGAGGCCAACGCACTAAATAGGTTTGATTAATATGTCCATTTCCAAGCGCTGAGATAGTGACCTTATCGAAACCAATACCATAGTGAGGCAACACTTGCTGCCTAATAAAATCACTCACTCACACACTCCATTTCATCTTGTCGCTAAATCTGATTAACGATATTTCTTTAATTAGTCGGTAAATAATCTGCAAATACTTGATGCTGCATCAAGGTCGCTTGACTGCCTTTTAGGCTGAAGTCATAGCCACAAAGTTTAAAACTACCACGCATTGCAATGTGATTAATAATAGATTTGTTATCTAAAGGTGAAAAACGCGCTTCCGTGGCCTCATCGTTCAATAAATCAACAGTAATAGGACGATATTCGCTGCCATCATTGAATACTAATTCGCTACAAGCTTTATCGCCCTTAGCGGTATCAAGCCGCCATATATTCTGAGCCTCACCTGTATCACCCAACCAACGAAGAATAAAAATGTCATTTTGCATTACAATCCAAAAACCATCAGGTAACTTGGCTGAAATACGATCAACTTGCTGCTCAACTTGAGGTTGTGAAGCTGCAACATTATCGTCAGTATCACTTTCACCGCCGGTTAAACTCACCAGTCCCCACACAATCAGCCCTGATATCAATAATACACCAGCAATCTTTGCAGCCCAAAGCAGCGGAACATGATGTTCTTTGGCGCGGTTAAGCCAAGATTTTACCAATTCGGTTACAGAGCCAGTGTCTAATGCATCATGGTCAACATCAAAACGATGCGATGCTTGCCATGATTTTGCCAATGAAGGTTCATTGGTTTTATCATTGGCGGTGATAAAAGGCTCGCTAATCAAAGATTTTGCTCTTATGCCTTTGTTGTGGCCTTCTAAGTCATTAAAGGCCAATACATTTACCTCAGAAGGGACACTATCAGCAGCAATTGAGGCCTGTTGACTTGCTGATTTTACGGTGTCATTTACATTTTGGCTAAACACTTGTGGTTCATGACGTTTTCTTGCTCGGCCTAATATCGCTTGGGGCTGCGCTTTGGCACCAAAATAGCCTTCAACATACTTAACCTGCGTATCTTTGGCAGGGAAAAAACTAATAAATGTACTGCAAGCAACACCTAACAAACCAATTCCGATGATCACGCCTAATGGCCAAAACCAGTAACAACTCAAGCCAAACAACACATGAGGTAATAGTGGGATTAATACCCAATAAACTGGTTTCGCCGCATCAATTAGGCGCCGAACTGTCGACAAGCCCATCACAACGCTGCTGAGCAAAGTGACACATAGAATCAGCACACTTTGTGGAAAAATCAGGCTCACTAATGGCAAAATGCCAAAACTTGCTAATGTGATTGCCATAAAACGGTAGGCATTGTCGCGGCCCTGATAGCACCAAAGCGTGTTTAACTGCATTAAAAAATCCTTGAATCGTAAGCCAGGCGACTCGTTTGAGCCACGGCGCGTATTTTAATATGAATCACTCAAAAAAGAGAGTGTTGATTACAATCTCTGTAAGCTGTAATTTTATGGCTATGTTGCCCGTTTCTGTTGAGTTATAATATTAAGCTTTCTTAACCCTATTACGAGAACAGCAACACTATGACTATTCGTGGCAATCTTTTTATTGTGTCAGCCCCCAGTGGCGCAGGAAAGTCTTCTTTGATATCAGCACTGTTAAAAGATAAACCCAGTGATATGCAAGTTTCTGTCTCTCATACCACGCGTCAACCGCGCCCGGGGGAAGTGAATGGTCAACATTACCATTTTGTCAGTATTGAAGAGTTCAAAGCATTAATTGCTGCCAATGCCTTTTTTGAATGGGCTGAAGTATTTGGTAATTATTATGGTACGTCACGTACTGTTATCGAACAAACTTTAGCCAAAGGTATAGACGTTTTTTTAGACATAGATTGGCAAGGCGCAGAGCAAGTTAAAAAGCTGATGCCTGAAGCGGTTGGGGTATTTATTTTACCACCATCAAAAACAGAATTAGCTCGCCGTTTAACAGGACGCGGACAAGATAGCCAAGACGTGATTGATAGCCGCATGGCTCAGGCAGTATCAGAAATGTCCCATTATACTCAATACGATTTTGTCATTGTGAATGACGATTTCGATACTGCATTAGTTGATTTACAAGCAATCATTCGTAGCCAACGACTAACCTGTGCTAGTCAGAGCCATACTCACAATGGTATGCTTGTCGATCTATTGGCAAATTAATTGTCTTAGTGTACAATTTTGCGTCATTTTTTCCCCATAGATAACACTGGAGTTTCAACACATGGCTCGCGTAACTGTAGAAGACGCTGTAAATAAAATCGGCAACCGTTTTGATATGATTTTGGTTGCGGCGCGTCGTGCACGCCAAATCGCCGTGCAGGGTAAAGACCCTATGGTTGAAGAGATGAATGATAAGCCTACGGTAATCGCTTTACGCGAAATCGAATTAGGTTTAGTCACCTCTAATACTTTAGACGCTGATGAGCGTCAAACTGTCCGTGAGCGCGAAGCTGCTGAAATAGCTGCTGTTGCTGCCATTGCAGAAGGTCGTGTAATTTAAGGAGTAGCGCCACTTGTATCTGTTTGAAGGTCTCAAGGAGTCGGCTTCCGCTTATTTAGACGCGGAGCAAGTAGAATTACTCAAGCAGGCCTATTTGGTTGCGCGAGATGCCCATGAAGGGCAAATGCGCACAAGTGGCGAGCCTTACATCACCCATCCGGTTGCGGTTGCCCGCATCCTTGCAGACATGCGTCTTGATTATGAGACGTTAATGGCTGCCTTACTTCATGACACCATCGAAGATACTCCCGTTACCAAAGAAGAACTCGCAGAGTTGTTTGGTGCCGATGTAGCAGAATTAGTCGAGGGTGTTTCTAAGCTAGATAAAATCAAGTTTCGCGATAAGAAAGAAGCGCAAGCTGAAAACTTTCGCAAAATGATGATGGCCATGACGCAAGATATTCGCGTTATTCTTATCAAACTAGCTGACCGTACACACAACATGCGAACCTTGGGGGCACTTCGTCCTGACAAGCGTCGTCGTATTGCCCGTGAAACACTTGAAATCTATGCTCCAATCGCCAACCGATTAGGTATTCATAATATCAAAATTGAATTGGAAGATTTGGGCTTTCAAGCTTATTACCCGATGCGATATCGGGTGATTAAAGAAGTGGTTAAATCCGCTCGTGGTAATCGCAAAGAATTAATCAACAGCATTGAAGCTGCAATTGAAACTCGCCTAGAAGATGCTGGGATTCCGGCAAAAGTAAAAGGCCGAGAAAAAAACCTCTACTCAATTTATCGCAAAATGCAGAACAAAGAACTGCAATTTGAAGAGGTGATGGATATATACGCCTTTAGGGTGATAGTGGATACTATCGACACCTGCTACCGCGTTTTAGGGTGGATGCACGGATTATATAAACCACACCCTGGCCGTTTTAAAGATTACATTGCTATCCCTAAAGCCAATGGTTATCAATCGTTGCACACATCACTGTTTGGTCCTCACGCCGTGCCTGTTGAAGTGCAAATTCGCACCGAAGAAATGGACCAAATGGCAGATAAAGGGGTTGCTGCGCATTGGATGTATAAAAACAACACCGATGCCTCTCAGCAGAACACCACTCAAGTCAGAGCTCGAAAATGGATGCAAAGTTTGCTGGAACTACAGCAAAGTGCATCAAGTTCATTTGAATTCGTCGAAAACGTCAAAACAGAACTTTTCCCTGACGAGATTTATGTCTTTACCCCTGAAGGGCGTATTTTAGAATTACCTGTCAATGCCACCGCAGTCGACTTCGCCTACGAAGTTCACACCGATGTGGGTAACACTTGCGTTGGTGCTCGCGTTAACCGCCAGGCTTACCCGTTAAGTCAGCCATTAATTTCAGGTCAAACGGTCGAAATTATTACTGCAAAAGGCGCTCGCCCAAATGCTGCTTGGCTTAACTTTGTTGTCACAGGTAAAGCGCGTGGCAAAATTAGGCAAGTACTGAAAAGCTTAAAAGGCGATAACGCCATTGCGTTAGGTCGCCGCCTACTCAACCATGCATTGGGTGAAACTAAAATTGAAAATATCCCCGTTGATCTGGTCGATAAAGTCATTAAAGAAACTAAACATAAAAATTTAGATTCATTACTGGCAGATATTGGTTTGGGTAATGCCATGAGTATCGTCATTGCACAGCGTTTGATGGGGCAAAAACTGGAATCTGCATCCAAAGATGGCAACGCTATGCCAATTCGAGGCGCAGAAGGCATGTTAGTGACTTATGCTAATTGTTGCAGACCTATCCCTGGAGATGCGGTTATTGCCCATGTTAGCCCAGGTAAAGGTTTAGTGGTTCATATGGAAAATTGCGCCAATATTCGCGGTTATCAAGGTGAGCCAGATAAGTATATCTCTGTACATTGGGATAACGCCGAAGGCGTTGAATACCATGCAAACTTGCGAGTTGAAATTGTTAACCATCAAGGTGCTTTAGCTAAAATCACCTCGATTATTGCCTCTGCAGGTTCAAATATTCATAACTTAAGCACCGAAGAGCGTGATGGCCGTGTCTACCAGATTAATTTACGTATTTCGGTAAAAGATCGGGTACATTTAGCCAATGTAATGCGCCGTATTCGAGTACTTCCAGAAGTATTACGCACGTCGCGTAACCGATAACCTTTATAATCATAACAATCAACAAGAGATATTATCATGGCAGAAAAAATCATCATCGCGACCGATAAAGCACCACAGGCAATTGGTACTTATTCACAGGCCGTCAAAGTTGGCAGTACCGTATATCTTTCAGGTCAAATTCCATTAGACCCAGCCACAATGACAATGGTAAGCGATGAGTTTTCTGCTCAAGTTGTACAGGTATTTGAAAACTTAACGGCTGTTTGTGAGGCCGCTGGCGGTTGCATGAGTGACATCGTTAAGTTAAATATCTTCTTAACCGACTTATCGCACTTTGCGACAGTGAATGACATTATGAGCCGTTACTTCCAACAACCCTATCCAGCACGCGCGGCTATTGGCGTTAAAGAGCTGCCAAAGGGATCATTGGTTGAAATGGACGGGATAATGGAGCTATAAGCTTGATACTCAAGTGAGTTTATATCCCACATTAGAGGGCGCTTAAGCGCCCTTTTCGCTTTCTCAACATGAACATTTATTATGAGTCCAGAACGCTACGCCCGCATTAATCAAATGCTAGATAACCGTCAAACAGATCTCACGCTTTGTTTAGATACTGTGCATAAAACCCAAAATATTGCAGCGGTTATTCGTACCGCTGATGCCGTAGGTATCCATCAAATTCATGCGGTTTGGCCCGATGCCGAGATGCGAGTCTCAGGTAATACCGCATCAGGGAGTCAACAGTGGGTCAAAACCCTGCAATACAACAGCATGAGCGAAGCTGCTAAACAGTTTAATTTGCAAGGCATGCAAGTGCTGGCTACCAATTTTTCAGATAAAGCCATCGACTTTAGAGACATTGATTACACCAAACCCACGGTCGTGATCATGGGTAACGAGCGTGACGGTGTCAGTGATGAAGGTCTTGCCATTGCCGATCAACATATCATCATTCCAATGCTTGGAATGGTGCAATCACTAAATGTATCCGTGGCTTCTGCATTAATCATGTATGAAGCACAACGCCAACGTGAACAAGCAGGCATGTATGGTACTCGTCAGTTAGATGAATCTTATTGTCAAAAAATGTTATTTGAACAAGGCCATCCTATTTATGCCAAAGCTTGTCGACGTAAAGGCATTCCTTACCCTAACATTGATGCACAAGGACAAATAGAAGCTAATACTACTTGGTGGCAACGCATGCGCGAACCCGATCCAAATGCTGAAGAAGCTTAACTGAAAATCAGCTTGTTATGACGATCGTCATAACGTTAAAGATAGTGGCAAACGCCTAATCAGGACTATGCCACTTAGACGGGATAAGCGCGCCTCCAACCACAACAATTACCAAGCAAGATAACAACAAACTCGCGTAATTTATTTAACCCTCTGCCAACAGCATCAATAAATAATCCAAATAATGACCAAGTATCGTCCACTTTTGTGCTGGTCAGAGCTTGTTATTAACAGATAGCGTTTAATATCGCAGCAACGCAAACCATTTGCACCGGCTCTCAAAACTCGCCATACTAGTTCAAACGCATGTTTGAACTAGTCTTATTAATAACAAAAAATCAGAGAATAGCCCTATGAATAATGCAATGAAAACACCCGTTGAGATGCTTGCGCATTGGGTTGACACTCAAGGTGATGAAATCTATCTACGCCAACCGATTAACGGCAAATATGTCGATTTTACCTGGCGTGAAGTACAACAGAAAATGCAACAAATTACCGGAGCCCTGCGACATTTAGGCTTAGTGCCTGGCGACAAAGTTGCCGTTTTATCTAAAAATTGTGCCGAATGGTTTATTACCGATCTGGCATTAATGCACGGGGGATATATCAGTGTACCTATTTACCCAACAGCCAATGCCGATACCATTCGTTATGTGTTAGAACACAGTGGTACCAAAGCTATTTTTATTGGTAAATTAGATTATTGGGCTGATCAAGAAGCTGGCGTAGGTGGAGATATATTACGCTTAGCGATGCCTTACGACACCATGCCTGCGCAATATCAATGGGATCAGTTGTTATCTTTGGGGCAACCGCTTGTGGATGTCGAGTATCCAACACCAGATACCACAATGACGTTAATTTACACCTCAGGTTCAACCGGTAAACCTAAAGGCGCCATTCATACGTTTGCGAATTACAGCTGGACCTGCGGCGTTGTCGTGCGTGATTTGCAAACCAATACTGCCGATAGATTAATATCCTATCTTCCTCTAGCCCATATTACTGAGCGAGTAGCGATTGAAGGTTCCTCTTTTTATTCTGGCTCATCGGTCGCCTTTGTCGAAAGTCTTGATAGCTTTGTCAACGATGTGCAACGCTGCCGCCCAACGGTTTTCTTCTCAGTGCCGCGTTTATGGACTTTATTCCAGCTGAACATTATCAATAAAATTGGTGAGAATAAGCTTAATTTCCTCTTAAAAGTCCCAATCATCAGTAGCATTATTAAGCGCAAGATCCAAAAGGGTTTAGGCTTAGAGCATTGTCGCTTATTAGGCTCGGGCTCTGCACCTATTCCACCCACACTATTGAAGTGGTATCACAGCATTGGCATGAATATCTGTGAAGCATGGGGCATGACAGAGAATTGTGCTTACTCGATTATCAACTTCCCATTCAATCCTAATAAAATTGGCAGTGTAGGTCGCGCCATTGAAGGTTGTCAGGTTCGCCGAACAGAACAAGGTGAATTAATGGTTAAAAGCCCTGGCTTGATGAAAGGCTACTACCTACAAGAAGAAGCCACAGCGGCGGCGTTTGATGAAGATGGCTTTTTCTACACTGGCGATTTATGTGAAATAGACAGTGATGGCTATATAGATATTACTGGTCGAGTCAAAGACAACTTTAAAACTTCAAAAGGCAAATATGTGGCGCCGGTTCCGATTGAGCGTAAGTTAGCTCAAGATTCACACCTTGAGCTAATTTGTGTGATAGGTTCAGGTTTACCACACCCTGTCGCATTAGTGCAATTATCTGAGGGAGCAAACAGACAGCCACGAGAAGAAGTGCGCAGCTCATTAAAAGCCACCTTAGACAGTATCAACCCTAACTTAGAATCCCATGAACATGTCGATGCGATTGTGGTGGTAACAGAACCCTGGACCATCGAAAATGATGTTCTAACGCCTACGCTTAAAATCAAACGTCATGTGTTAGAAAAAGCGTTTAGTGCCAAAGTAGAAGGTGTACGTGGAGCAAAAGTGCGCTGGGAAGACGAGCTATAACTCGATGAATTAAAATTCATGAGATAGATAAAAAAATACACGCTGAATGCGTGTATTTTTTTGACATATTCTGTCAACATATGCCGACCAAAACTGTCGCCTTAAGTGCAAAAAATAGTGTCACTTAGGTAACCTAATTTAATGAGAGTATCATGTTGATTGCATTGGCCATTATTGGCGGATTTATAATTTTAACCTTCGGCGCAGAAGCGTTAGTTCGTGGTGCGAGTGCTGTCGCATTACGCTTAGGTATCGCACCGTTGATCATCGGTTTAACCATTGTTGCCTTTGGTACCAGCGCACCAGAATTAGCGGTAAGCGTAAAATCGGCTTTAGCGGGTAACCCTGGCATAGCACTTGGCAACGTAGTGGGCTCAAACATTGTCAACATTGGTTTAATCTTAGCGATCACCGCACTGATCAAACCAATAAAAATCCAATCACAAATGGTGAAGCGTGATATTCCATTAATGATTGGCGCCTCTATATTAGTGTGGTTCTTGCTACTGGATGGTATTGTCAGCTTTATGGACGGCGCCATTTTATTTAGCTTGTTGGTCGGTTATTTGGTCTTCAGTTATGTTAGTTCAAAAAATGAGCCTGAAGAGTTAGATATTGATACCACCCCACAAAATCCACTGCTGTCAATTGGCCTTATTGCTGTGGGTATCGCGATGTTAGTCGGCGGCGGCATATTGTTTGTTGGTGGCGCGGTCGACCTTGCCAAAATGTTTGGCATTAGTGAAGTCATTATTGGTTTAACCATTGTGGCTATTGGCACCAGCATGCCTGAGTTGGTCACCTCGGTGATGGCGGCATTGAAAGGTCAAAGCGATATTGCCATTGGTAACGTTGTTGGCTCTAACATCTTTAACGTACTGGGTATTTTGGGCGCAACGGCGTTAATTCACCCAGTATCGGCTGAAGGTTTTAATCAAGTCGACTTTATTGCGATGATTATTTTTGCCATCTTAGTACTGCCATTCGCCTGGAGCGGCCTGCGGATCGGGCGTCGTGAAGGTGCAGTTTTGCTTGCAGGCTATATTGGATACACCAGCTATTTGATTTCTCAAGTGGTGTAATCATCAGCAGTCTAAATACTTCGAGCCCCTGATTATCAGGGGCTTTTTACTTTTAATCTTCATCGATGACAAATGTCATATTCAATTGATGACCTTTGTCGCTAACAACAATTCGGCCCTATCGACATACTAAGCCTATCCCAACAAATTGCTTGGGCTTACTTATACGGATATAGCCATGAAAACATAGATGCTGAACTGGCTTTTACGGCCATAGGTGAAGTTGACCCACTTAATGATAAAGAGCGTCATGCACTCAGACTTGCCAGCGAAGGAAAGTCGACTATTGATATTGCCAAAATCCTTTTCATTGCCGAGGGCACTGTGCGAAATGACTTATCCGAAGCCATCAGTAAACTGAACGCCGGCAATCGAATAGATGCAGCAAGAATCGCCAAACAAAAAGGTTGGTTGTAAAAACCACAAACATTCCGCTGCATCCCATTATTGCCTTAGAGGCAATCTCTGCTAGTATAGACAAAATACATGTATATATTTACAGTGTTACACAATAAACGGATTGGAGTAAGTTGCATTTGTTGCGTTTAGATTTAGTGCCCATTACTGAACTAAAAGGTGTGGCCCAAAAAATGGCTGAGAAGCTACACAAATTAGGCATAAAAACAGTGCAAGATGTGCTGTTTCACTTACCTTTACGCTACGAAGACCGAACCCAAATCTACCCTATCGCCAACTTATCTTTTGGCAGTTACGGCACCATAGAAGCAGAAGTGCAATCGACGCAAATTATTCAGGGCCGCCGCCGAATGCTTATCTGTAATGTACGCGATGCAACAGGCCCGCTGACCTTACGCTTTTTTAATTTTTCCATGGCACAGCGCAGCGCCATGCAACAGGGCGCGATGATCAGAGCCTATGGTGAAATCCGCCGCGGTAACCACCATGCTGAAATTGTTCACCCTGACTATAAAATCATTCAAGCGGGTAATGATGCCAACTTAAGCGAAACTTTAACGCCCATCTATCCAACAACCGAAGGGCTAAAGCAGGCAAGTTGGATAAAGCTGACCGAACAAGCGTTATTAATGCTTAGTCAGGGCGGGTTAGTTGAGCTAATCCCTGCCAACTTACAACCGAATAACTTAAGCTTACCGCAAGCCTTAATGATTTTGCATCGACCAGATAAAAACGTCGACCCACATATGCTGGAGCAAGGCGACCACCCTGCCCAACAACGTCTAGTGCAAGAAGAATTGCTGGCGCATAATTTAAGCATGTTGCAATTAAGACAAAAGTCTCGACGTGATAATGCCGTTTCTTTATCTGCAAGCGGTCAATTGCTCAATCCATTTTTAAAAAATTTACCTTTTAAACCCACTGGGGCGCAACAGCGTGTTGTGGCGGAAATCAGCGAAGACCTAAATCTAGCCCACCCTATGATGCGTTTAGTTCAAGGTGATGTTGGCTCAGGTAAAACTCTGGTTGCCGCTATGGCGGCGCTGCAAGCGATAGAAAACGGTTACCAAGTTGCCATGATGGCACCAACAGAGCTATTAGCAGAGCAACATGCGGCTAATTTTGCACAATGGTTTGAGCCCCTTGGATTAAAAGTAGGTTGGCTGGCAGGTAAACTTAAAGGTAAAGCCAGAGCCCAATCTTTAGCAGATATCGCCTCTGGTGCTGCCCAAATGGTCATTGGTACCCATGCGATATTTCAAGAAGCGGTACAATTTCATAAACTTGCCCTAATCATAATCGATGAGCAACACAGATTTGGCGTACATCAACGCTTAGGGTTGCGAGAGAAAGGCGTGCATCAAGGTTTTCATCCACACCAACTGATCATGACTGCAACCCCCATACCTCGCACACTGGCCATGACAGCCTATGCTGACCTTGATACCTCTATTATCGATGAGCTACCGCCAGGACGAACACCCGTGAGCACGGTGGCTGTATCCGATAGCCGCCGTAACGATGTCATTGAACGCGTCAGAATTGCAGCAATCCAAGATAATCGCCAAGCTTATTGGGTATGCACCTTAATTGAAGAGTCCGAAGTGCTAGAGTGCCAAGCTGCTGAAGACACGGCAGCTGAACTCACCGAAGTACTGTCAGAATTAAAAGTCGGTTTAGTCCACGGGCGAATGAAAAGCACAGAGAAACAAGCCGTCATGGCACAATTCAAAGCTGGCGAAATACACCTGCTTGTGGCAACCACTGTGATTGAAGTTGGCGTGGATGTGCCCAATGCCAGCTTAATGATTATCGAAAACCCTGAACGCCTAGGGCTAGCACAGTTACACCAGTTGCGCGGGCGGGTTGGCCGCGGCGCGGTAGCTAGCCATTGTGTGTTACTCTATAAAGCGCCCTTGTCGCAAACAGCAACCAAGCGTTTAGGGGTATTACGTGACAGTAATGATGGCTTTGTTATTGCGCAAAAAGATCTTGAGATTAGAGGTCCAGGCGAGGTACTCGGTACCCGACAAACCGGTCTTGCTGAATTGAAAATTGCGGATTTAGTCCGCGATCAACATTTGATCCCCAGCATTCAAAAATTGGCGGTTCATATTCATCAACAGGTTCCTGACAATGTCGGCCCGATCATTCAGCGATGGTTGGGTGAACGTCAACAGTATGTGCAAGCATAATACTGAGTAAAAAAGATGATTTTTTATTTTTATTTCAACCCTCCTATAGACAAGCAAGCGTAATCTTGCACAATGTACAGAGTATTATGGATTTTAATGTTCTGTATTATCAGCTTTAGCAGCTAAGGAATTACAATGCAGGTTAATAAAGAAGATCGAGCAACTCCCGCACCAGAGCCAAAATCGGGCTCCAACACCACAGTTATTGGCGTAGTGGTCGTTGCACTTATTGCGGCAGCTGGTTACTTCTATATGAGTGGTGATGACGCGATAGAAATAGAGCAAAGCCTCCCCACACCGGTTGTATTACCTGAGCCTATTCCTATGGAGCCGATTGAACAAGCCCCTATCGAAGAGCCTGCGATTGAAGAATCCATAACTGAGTCTGATGTTGTTCCATTAGGTGAACCTGAAACGCCTGCGGCAATTGTAGAGCCTTTACCCGCATTAGCGGAATCAGATGATTTTGTCGCGAAAAAAACCCTTGCCGTTGCCAGTGGCATGAAGATTGAACCACTGATTTTAAAAAAGGATATGGCGCGTCAATTTGTGGTCTTTATTGATAACCTCGCTCAAGGTGAACTGATCCGTAAAGCTAGCCCTATGATAGGTCCTGACAATAAATTTACCACCAGTGAAATCACTAACAAAACCTATCTCAACCCAGATAGTTATCACCGTTATGATATTTATGCTGACTTTGTCAGTGGCTTAAACGATCAAGAATTAGCCGCCACGTACCGTGAACTAAAGCCTTTATTCGAAGAAGCCTTTACTGAATTAGGCTATACCGACACCAGCTTTGATGCCCGTATGCATCAAGCCTTTAAGATGATTGTCGATGCACCTATCGTTGAAGACCCAATTGAGTTAACCTCGATTTCAGTGAACTACAAATATGTTGATGCTAACTTAGAAGCCTTGCCAAACGCCCAGAAGCTTTTGATCAGAATGGGACCTGAAAATACTCGTAAGATTAAAAATGCTGTAAAGCGTTTGCAACCTTTACTGCCAAACTAAGCCCATTAAATTCTTATCGGTCACTTCTACCATAAGGTGACCCTTAACAAGCAGCGAAAATGACATCATTGACGCTGCTTTTTTATGCCTTAAACACTGTTTCACACTTCATACTTTAGTGTACAATTGCGGCGGTTAATGATGAGCCTTGCGCATGTTTTAGTACACACTCAGAATTAACTCTTAGATAAGGACAACTAGGCAACATTGAGGCAATGTAATGCAGTTAGCATTTGATATTTTATCATGGGGAGCATGGACACCCGACTTTCAAACAAAAGAGAGTTGGTTGAACTGGCAATCACCTAATCAAAATGATCAGCCGAATTCCGTTGCCCCCGCGTTAACGCATATTCCTGCAATGCAACGTCGTCGTTTTAGTCGATTAACTAAAATGATGCTTCACGTTGCGTTTGAATGTCAGGCACAGCCCAATACTCGAAGCGTATTTGCCTCGCGTCACGGTGAGCTCAATCGCACCATCGGCTTGCTTGAAGATGTCATTGCCAAACAACCACTTTCCCCTATGGCCTTTAGTCAATCTGTACACAATACCGGCAGTGGTATTTATGGCATTGTCAGTGACAATACCGCAAGTTCAACCTCCATTGCGGCAGGAGCGCAAAGCTTGCCACAGGTATTTATTGAAACCTATGGTCAACTTGTAGCAAACCCTACACCTGTGCTGTTGGTTTTTGCTGATGAACCTGTCCCCCCTGTGTATAACGAATTTATCAACGAGGTCGAATTATCCATTAGCCTCGGCGTATTACTCACCTTAGCATCGGATACTCCTAGACCAGAAAGGATAGCCAGGTTAACACTGACAAATACAAATAATCTGCAGACTTCAGACTCTGCTATCAGTTTAAGCCAACTCATTCACCATCTTGCCAGCAGCAATCCACTGCAAGGTAAAATGTGCCAATGGCATTGGATGCTAACCCCCCATGTCTAGTACCAAGCAAACGTTACCCCCGCCAGCCCCAAAACTGACTGGAATCGCTTATATACCAAGATGGATTGGTGGAGTAGGTTGTTATTTGATGTTTGGTTTGGGTGGATTACTCAGCTCGTTGACAGTTTTACCTTTACTGCGTTTTTGGCCTGGCACTTATACCGTTAAAGTTGCGAGGGTACAGCGTTTTGTCAGTTGGATGTTTCGTGGTTTTGTCGCCATGTTAACTTTTGCAGGGGTGATAAAAGTCAGCCAAGCACAGATTAAACGACTGAATAACGTAACTGGTACCATTATTGTGGCTAACCATCCCACGCTAGTGGATGTTGTGGTACTCATCAGCCTAATGCCCAATGTTGGCTGCGTGGTCAAACAAACATTATGGCGCAATCCATTTATTCGCGGGGTATTATCCTGTGCTGGATATATTCCTAATCGCGGTGCAACGCTGTTACTAGATGATTGTGCTGAGGTGTTATCTCGAGGCACTAATGTGATCATTTTCCCAGAAGGCACGCGCACTGTAGTGAGAAGCATCATTAACCCTTTTGCCCGTGGTGCCGCCAATATAGCCCTGCGCACCTGCAGCGATATTTTGCCCGTGATCTTGAGAACCGATGTCGCAGGGTTAACCAAACAACAACCATGGTATGAAATTCCCCGACAAACGATTAATATGTCGGTTGAAGTCGGTGATATTTTTTCCTATCAAGCTTACCAGCAACTCGATGGCGGCGATGCAAAGCGGGCCAGACAGATGACGCGTGAGCTAGAACAGTTTTACAAAACACAATTAGTACACCCGATCCCGTTTTAGATATTAGCAACCATAAGAATAGAAAATGACCACGTTAAATAATGAAATCAAACAACTCATCATTGATTGTTTAGATCTTGAAGATATCTCAATTGAAGATATTGACACCAATGCCGCTCTATTTGGTGAAGGCTTAGGCTTAGATTCAATTGACGCTTTAGAATTAGGGTTAGCCATTAAAAAACAATTTGATGTTAAAATTGAAGCAAACTCTGATGCCACCAAAGCCCACTTTTACAGTGTTGCAAGTTTGGCAAGTTTCATTGAGTCACAGCGCGTTTAGGAGCCAACATGCAAAGCCGTGAACAAATTTATGACATGCTGTGTGGCATTCTAGTAGATGAATTTGAAATTGAACGTGAAGACATTACTTTAGAGGCTTCACTTTACCAAGATCTGGACTTAGACAGTATTGATGCCGTGGATTTAGTGATAAAACTGCAGCAGATGACAGGTAAAAAAATTCAACCTGAAGAATTCAAAGCAGTGCGTACCGTGGATGATGTCGTTAATGCCATTGATGGATTAATGAAACAATAATGAAACGTATATTGCAGGTGCTGTCTGCATTGGCGGTAATGGGATACCCAATTGCCGTCTACTTCGGCCTGCAATTATTGCCCAGCGGCGTCATTGCCCTAGTGTTATGTGGTTTATTAATCACGCGACTGTCATTAAGTCGGCAGCAATTAAAACCTATGCTAGCACCATTGATAGTCGGGATAGCCTTAACGGCAGCCAGCTTTATTGCTAAACGGCATGATTGGTTATTGTATTATCCTGTGGTCATTAACCTCAGTATGTTAGCTTTATTTGGCCACTCATTGAAATATGGCCCAAGCATGATTGAGCGTTTAGCTAAATTGAAAGAGCCCGATTTACCAAAGGAAGCAACACCTTATCTGGTCAAAGTGACCCAGATTTGGTGCCTGTTTTTTGTCTTAAATGGACTCATGGCGCTCTATACTGCGCTCGCAACAAGCTTAGAAACATGGACCCTATATAACGGCCTTATCGCATATGTATTGATAGGTGCTTTATTGGGTGGAGAATGGCTGTATCGTACTTTATGGTTGAAAAAACATGGATAATTTATTACTTAATTGGCTTAAACAAGGGCCAAATACTCAGCAATTAATCAGTTTTAATCATCACGATATTATGCCAAGCAACCGCTTTTGTGCTCAGGTGGCTTATCTTTATCAGCAGTTACATGCACAGCCTGCACAACGTTGGCTCCTGGCCGCCAAGCAAAGCGATTTATTTGCTGCAGGCCTTTGCGCAGGGTTATTAGCCGGTAAAACCATTATTTTGCCCGCAAACACTCAGGCAGGTACGATATCTGAACTCAACCATCAATTTGACGCTGTGCTTGCTGACGAGCCAGTTTGTGAAGTCAGAACCTTTATCCCCCTCAGCACTGAAATAACCCCGCCAGCCGCAAAATGGCCTAAAAGTGACCACTTAGGTGAGTTAATTCTATTTACTTCGGGGAGTAGCGGCGAACCCAAAGCGGTACGAAAAACCATTGCTCAACTTGATGCAGAAGTCAGCACATTAGAGCGCACTTTTGCCGAACAATTACCCCATTGCTCAGTCGTATCAACAGTTTCGCATCAACACATTTATGGTTTGTTGTTCAAAATTTTATGGCCACTTGCAGCTAATCGACCTTTCTTGAGTGAACAAATTGAATACCCAGAAACCCTGAGTTACTACTTAGCTATCATGCCAAACCTCTGTTTAATCAGTAGTCCTGCACAGCTTTCTCGGTTACCAGGTGCTTTAGACAATCAGCTACAGCACCGCCATCCTAGCTTAATCTTTAGCTCAGGTGGCCCACTTAGTTTTCAAGCAGCTACCGATATAGAGCAATGTTATCGTCAAGTGCCTATCGAAATTTTCGGTAGTACAGAAACCGGCGGAATTGCCTATCGACGTCAACACAAGGCCAATGAACCTTGGCAAGTGTTCAGCCCTGTGACCATTAAACAGGCCCCCGATGATGGTGCCCTATGCATTCAATCTGCTTATTTGGAACAAGATAACCAATGGCATAAGTGTGATGACAGCATTGAGCTAATTAACGCGCAGCAATTTACCCTGCTCAATCGCCTTGACCGTATTGTAAAAGTAGAAGAAAAGCGCATTTCCATGGTGCAGATGGAACAGTTACTACGCTCACATCCTTTAGTGGTAGATGCTGCAGTCGCTATGCTTACTAAGCCGCGCCAAATGCTAGGCGCGATTGTGACGTTAACCGACGAAGGTAAAGCATTGCTGGCAACAGAAGGCAAACTCGCAGTAAATAACCGCATTAAAAAGCATTTATTAAGCCAATTTGAGCGCGTCACACTTCCAAGGCGTTGGCGTTATCCGGATGCCATCCCTCAAAATTCGGAAGGGAAACGAGTCCAATCCGATCTGATTTCGTTACTAAAAAAACATGATTAAATCCGTATTACCGCAAATCATTAGCACGCATCAACAAGATGACACCATTACATGGCATATTTTTGTGGATGCCAGTTTAGACTTTTTTAAGGGCCACTTTCCTGAGCAGGCGGTATTGCCTGGTGTCACACAATTGGATTGGGCGGTGCAGTTAGGATGCCAGGCATTTGGCTACGATCCCAAAGTGGCTAGCCTTGAAGTATTAAAGTTTCAGCAACTGTTGCTGCCAGACAGTCAGGTTGAACTCACCATTAATCACAATAAAGATAAAGCCAGACTCACGTTTCAGTATGCCAACGGCGATAAACGCTATGCATCAGGGCGCATAGTGTGCATCCCCAAGGTTTCAGGAAACAACCAATGAAACTGGCATTAATTATTCCCAATTACAATCATCATCTTGAGATTGAAAATACCCTAGCGGCATTAGCACAGTTTAACCTACCCTGTTATTTAATTGACGATGGTAGTCAAGATGAAACCCGTTATGTGCTTCAAGCCATGGCGGACAAATTTGCTTGGGTCACTTTAATTCATCACCCTTTTAATCGCGGCAAAGGTGCTGCGGTGATCACTGGGCTAAGAGCGGCTTTTGCCGATGGCTTTAGCCACGCTTTGCAAGTGGATGCCGATGGCCAGCATAACCTCACGGATATTCCGTTAATGATTGAGGCTGCAGAGGCAAATCCACTAGCATTGATTTCAGGTAAGCCAGAATACGATGAATCTGTGCCCAAAGGGCGTTTATACGGGCGCTACATCACCCATTTTTGGGTGTGGATTGAAACCTTAAGTTTTGACATTCAAGATTCAATGTGTGGCTTTCGTATTTATCCCCTTGCCGCTACCGAGCAGCTTTTTAAAACTTGCTCGCTTGGCGAACGAATGGATTTCGATATCGAGGTCATGGTGAAGTTACATTGGCAAAAGACGCCAATTATTCAACTGCCCACTAAAGTGATTTACCCTGAAAATGGCATTAGTCACTTTCAAGGCTTACAAGACAACGTTCGCATCAGTTGGATGCACACGCGATTATTTTTTGGCATGTTAAAAAGACTCCCTCAAAGACTATTGCAGCGCGATAACCAACAACACTGGTCAACGATGCAAGAACGTGGCAGTTACTGGGGCATAAAATTACTGGCGCAAAGCTATCGATTTGGTGGCCATTGGTTATGCCGCGCCATTATGTACCCCGTAATTGGTTATTTCTTTCTAACTGGCGGAAGTGCACGTAAAGCATCGATGGAATTTTTACAGCATGTTAAGCAACTTAACCCACTACATACGGATTTATCAGCCAAGTTAAGCTGGCAAGACAGCTTGCGACACTTCATCGCCTTTGGTAACGCCGCCTTAGATAGAATCGATGCTTGGTGCGACCGGATTACACTGAGCGAAGTTGATTTTGCCGACAGACATTTACTTGCAGATCAAATAGCTACTGGTAAAGGTGCCGTGTTATTGGTATCGCATTTAGGTAATTTAGAATTATGCCGAGCAATATCCATCCACCAGCAAAAAGTAAAAGTGAATGTCATGGTGCTCACAAGTCATGCTGAAAACTTTAATAAAGTATTGCAGCAGCTTAACCCACAAAGCACGTTAAATTTAATCCAGGTTAACGAGCTAGACCCCAGCACCGCCATGCTATTACAGCAAAAAATCGAGCAAGGTGAATTGGTCGTGATTGCCGCCGACAGAACGTCTTCAAACAGTCAGGGACGAGTGGTTAACTTGCCCTTTTTAGGTGAACCAGCGCCCTTCCCGCAAGGGCCGTTTATTTTGGCAAGTCTACTTGATTGCCCTGTATTTACAATGTTCTGTATTCGTCAGCATGGCCGCTATCAAGTGCATGTTGAGCACTTAGCCGACACCTTAAAAGGCCCCAGAAAAGATCGAGCAGCCAGGCTCACAGATGCCATGACGAAGTACAGTCAACGCTTAGCGTATTTTGCACAACTTGCCCCATTACAATGGTTTAATTTTTATGATTTTTGGCGTGACGATAACAAAAGCATACGCCAATCTGTCCAATCTAAGCAGGAACAATAACTCGATGACGCACTCGATTTCGCAGCCAGCCACTATTAATTTAGGTCATGTGGATTTTTATCAAGGCCAACTCACTATTGAGCAAGTGGTTGCCATTGCGAAAGGGGCTAAGGTCAAATTGAATGACAGCCCCGAATATCAACACTACATTGAGAAAGGCGCCCACTTTATTGATAGCCTATTGCATGAAGAAGGTGTGGTTTACGGTGTTACCACAGGTTATGGCGACTCTTGCACTGTCAATGTCAGCTTAGAATTGGTGCACGAATTACCGCTGCATTTATCCCGTTTTCATGGTTGTGGCTTAGGTGATGTATTTAGCCCTGTTCAAGCTCGTGCTGTAATGGCATGTCGCTTGAATTCATTGGCTGTAGGAAAATCAGGTGTTAGTTATGCTTTACTGCAACGTATCGAGTGGTTACTGAATAATGATATTACTCCAGTCATCCCAGAAGAAGGCTCTGTCGGTGCTAGCGGTGATTTAACGCCATTATCTTATCTTGCTGCAGTATTAATTGGTGAGCGAGATGTGGTGTATCAAGGCCAACGCCAACCGACAAGCGTGGTTTATCAGGCTTTGGGGATAACCCCGCTAAAACTTCGCCCCAAAGAAGGTTTAGCCTTAATGAACGGCACTGCAGTGATGACCGCTTTAGCCTGCTTGGCATATGATCGCGCTCAATATTTATCACGTTTATCTAGCCGTATTACGGCAATGGCTTCATTAACATTAAAAGGTAACTCAAACCATTTTGATGAAATTCTGTTTGCCGCTAAACCACACCCAGGTCAAAGTCAGGTTGCCAGCTGGATACGCGAAGATTTAAACCATCATACTCATCCACGAAACTCAGACCGCCTGCAAGACCGTTATTCTATTCGCTGCGCACCGCATATCATTGGGGTTCTGCAAGATGCATTACCTTTTATGCGTCAGTTTATTGAAACTGAGTTAAACAGTGCCAACGATAACCCAATTGTTGATGCCGAAGGCGAACATATTCTGCACGGCGGCCATTTTTATGGTGGTCATATTGCCTTTGTGATGGACTCGATGAAAAACACTATTGCCAATATTGCCGATTTAATTGATCGCCAGATGGCATTGGTGATGGACACCAAATTTAATAACGGCTTGCCGGCTAATCTGTCGGCGGCTACCGGCGAACGCCGCGCCATCAATCATGGTTTTAAAGCCGTACAAATTGGCGTATCAGCCTGGACCGCTGAAGCCCTAAAAAACACTATGCCTGCCAGTGTGTTTTCTCGCTCAACAGAGTGTCATAACCAAGACAAAGTGAGTATGGGCACTATTGCAGCCCGTGATTGTATGCGCATATTGCAGCTTACGGAACAGGTTGCGGCCGCGGCATTATTGGCCATGAGTCAGGGGATCCAATTACGCATTAGCCAGAATGAGTTAGACATTAATAGCCTAACGCCTTCACTAGCAAAAACCCTTGCTCAGGTCAGTGAAGACTTTGAGTTACTTGTTGAAGATCGCCCATTAGAAGCAGTACTGCGTCAAACCGTCGCTAAAATACAACAAGGTGAATGGGAGGTCTGCTAATGAAAGGCATACTCAGTATTGAAATGGACATGGTAATCCCTTTCCACGATGTGGATTCTATGGGCATCACTTGGCACGGTAACTACCTGCGCTACTTTGAAGTGGCGCGTTGTAAGCTATTAGATAAACTTGATTATAACTACCGTCAAATGCAAGCGTCTGGGTTTGCCTGGCCAGTAGTAGACCTACAGGTTAAATATGTTAAAAGCAGCAGTTTTGATCAACTCATTACCGTTAAAGCCGCTATTATTGAGTGGGAAAATCGCTTGAAAATCAATTATCAAATTATTGATACCCACACAGGGCAACGCATTACTAAGGGCTATACTATTCAAGCGGCCGTTGATATGACTACCGAAGAACTGTGCTTCATCACCCCTGACATCTTTCAAGCCAAAATCAAGCCCTGGCTAAGCGCTAATGAATAAGCCAAACCGCGTGGTACGCTGGATTAACAAGCTCATTGTTATAATGCAATGTGGCCTAATTGCCGTGTTTTTGTTGCTATTGATTACCCAATTGACGCCATCACAGGCTGCTGACATGACTCATGCGCAAACCGAGCAAAAACCAAAGGATGCACTTTTGTCTCCCCTTGCTGATTTAGCAAGTGTATTTGATCGTCCCGCCAGTGAACAAGATTTACAGCAACTGGCTAATCAGGTGTCTTTAACACACGAAAATACCCAAGGCTTGTTTGAACAAACCCGTCATTTAGCGGTATTAAAAAAACCATTGAGCAGCCATGGGACATTTGCATTTAATCCCAATTTAGGTATGGTTTGGCATCAACAAGCCCCTTTTATCACCACCATGGTGATGCACAAGCAACAGCTAACCACCATAGATAGCCAGGGTAACGTTCAACACACTGCCGCCAAAAGTGCACAATCAGCTAATCCACTGATGCAGCAAATTCCACTGTTAATGCAACATTTACTCAGCGGTGATTTAATGGCCTTACAAGGTGATTTTTCGATGTTTTATCTTGCATCCGATGCCAATAGCACCCCATTATGGACCTTAGGCTTGCTCGCAAAAGACCCTCGTTTACAACAAGCGTTAGGTAAACTCATCATTCAAGGACAACAGCAAATCAATCGTATTGTGATGTTAAATCAAGCTTCAGCTCAGCAAGCTGATCGTCTCGATATCACCGACATACAATTCAACCAGGTTAATCATCTGCCATTAAGCGGAGAAAATGCCGCCTGGTTCGATATGGTAAATGTCAACGCATCGCCAACAACCGCAGAAAACGCCAGCCCTGTGACAACGCAACAATGAGTGCCAAACCAGTAAAAACTCACCTTTTTTCAGCCAAATGGCGTTTTGCTATATGGTGCCTGCTAATTAGCAGTGTAGTGGTGTATGGCGTAAATTTATGGCAATCAGGTGCAAAAGTTCAAAGTGACATATTGGCAATGCTGCCACATTTACAACAGGATGAATTAACCCATAAAGCACTTCAACAAGTGGAGAATCGTTTAGCGAATCAGGTTTATATTGCTATTGTTTCTTCGCAAAAACAGACCGCGATTAACGCAGCAAAAACACTGATTCACCAGCTTAAACAAGACCCTCAACAAGCCTTTAGCCAGGTGACCAGCGCCAGTGATAGCGATATCAATGCTTTAGGTAAATGGTATTTTGACCATCGCTTTAAACTACTCACTGCAGACCAGCAACATGCACTTACCACTAGGCAACTCGATGGGTTAATTGCTAAAGCGCAGCAACAACTTTACAGTGCATTTGGCTTCGCCAATAGCCAGTTGATAAGTCAGGACCCTTTACTGCTGTTTAGCGATAACATGCTGGCATTAACAGCCTCATCGTCACTCAGTCAGGAACAGGGTATTTTATTTAATCAGCAAGCTAATCAGACCGCCGCAATTGTTATCGCTAAAGGGGCACAAAGTGCATTTAATCCCAATGCACAGCAGCAACAGTTAGCAGTCCTCAATCATGCCTTTGCTGCCGTTGCCGGAGTAGATGTGCAAATTTTAAAAGCGGGTGCGCTGTTCCACGCTCAAGCGGCTACCTCATCTGCCAAACAGGAAATTACCTTTATTGGCGGCTTATCGCTTATTGGCGTGGTGCTCCTGGTCTGGCTTGGATTTCGCACCCTAATGCCACTGCATTTAGCCTTGCTCACTTTATCGAGTGGGTTACTGTTGGCGTTAGTCACCACGCTAAGTTTATTCAATGAATTACATCTACTTACGCTAGTGTTCGGCACCAGCCTTATTGGTATTGCCATCGATTACAGTTTTCATTTTTACTGTGAGAAACTCAGCCAGCCACAACAAAATGCCCAACAGGTCATCGACAATATTCTGCCTGCGATGACGCTTGCATTAGCCACTAGCTCGCTGGCCTTTATCGGTATTGGCTTTACGCCGTTTCCTGGCATGCAACAAGTGGCGGTATTTTGTGCCTCAGGGTTATTCGGCGCTTACATTACCTTAGTGTTGGCATTTCCACTGCTGGCAAACAAGCCCTTAAAGCCTTCAAATGCCTTAAACTGGGCACAATATTATTTACATTTAGTGATAAAGATATCCGCTAAACCTGTCATCAATCGAGTGGTGTTTTGTATCATAGGATTAGTGTGTTTTGCTGGGCTTTTACAGTTACAACATAACGATGACATACGCTATTTACAACAAAGTCCACAGCAGATCACTGATGAAGAAAACCAACTCAGACATTGGCTTAGTGGCGGCACAGATAATCAGTTTATTTTAGTCAGTGCTGAAAATGAAACCTCTCTTTTAGAAGCTTTGCATCAACTGACACCCACTTTAGACTTGGCTGTTAACCAAGGTGAGCTAAATCATTTCTTTAGCCTAGCGACTCTACTACCAAGCTTTTCACAGCAACAACAAAACTATCAATTACAAGGACTGATTTATCAGCAAAACTTACCCCATATTATTGATCAGTTAGGATTAAATGATGATACAGGCTTATTAAATCAGTCACTATTGACGGCTTACTTAGAAGCGCAACCCGCCAATTTAACCCCAAATGCGTTACTCGCACTTGGTGACAGCGCATTAAAAGACTTATGGCTGACGCCAACTAACAAAGGAAGCGTTGGGGCGATCGTGCTATTAACCGGAATCAACAAACTAGATGAATTAACAACGCGCATTAATCACACCCAGCTTAGCGATGCCAAGGTTAAACTGGTAGATAAAGTGGGCGACATTTCCAATTTAATGGGCCAATATCGCCAATTTACCATGCTGCTGCTATTGGGCGTGTTGGTCATTGCTTGTATCATATTTTGTATCAAATACCCGATTAAATTAGCTTTGGCCGTTATCGGAGTACCAACACTGGCGATCATTTTAACATTAAGCAGTTTAGGGCTTTTGGGCTCCCCTTTTAGCCTATTTCATGCACTGGCTCTCATATTAGTGCTAGGGATTGGCATAGACTACAGCTTGTTTTTTGCCGAAGCGAAACACACTAGCCAAGGTGTGATGATGGCGATATTTATGTCGGCTTGCTCAACGTTACTTGCCTTTGGTTTATTAGCCTTTAGCCAAACCAACGCCATCCATTTTTTTGGCTTAACCCTATTACTTGGGATCGGCTATGCCTTTTTACTTGCCCCCTTTATGACATTGATAACAAGGAAAATGCGTTAACATGCACAGCGAATCGTTAAACTCAATCAACAACTTGGACGTTGATGTTGCCATTATTGGCGCGGGCCCTTCTGGTGCTATTGCGGCCAGCCTGCTACATCAGCAAGGTAAAAAAGTGTTAGTGTTAGAAAAGCAGTATTTCCCACGATTTTCGATTGGTGAAAGCTTATTGCCTTGTTGCATGCAATTTATCGAACAAGCAGGAATGATAGATGCGGTTAAAGATGCTGGATTCCAGTTTAAAAACGGGGCGGCATTTCGTTATCAGGATCAATACACCACTTTCAACTTTACCGACAAATTTACAGCAGGTCCTGGCACGACATTTCAAGTCCAGCGCGGACAATTTGATAAAATTCTGGCAGATACAGCCGTAAAACAAGGCGTAAATATTCATTACGGTCATACGGTGACGCAAGTCGATTTGCATGCTGATCCCGTATTACAGGTTACCGATGATAATGGCGCCGCCTATCAGGTTAATGCCAAATTTATTTTAGATGCCAGTGGCTTTGGTCGCGTTTTACCGCGTTTACTGAATCTTGAAAAACCCTCAAATTTACCTTCACGCAGCGCCATCTTTACCCATATTGAAGATAATATTGATGATCCCACATTCGACCGAAACAAAATCCTGATCAGTGTGCACCCACAACATAAAGATATCTGGTACTGGCTGATCCCATTCAGCAATAATCGTTGTTCTATTGGTGTGGTCGGTGAACCGCATTTACTGCAACATCTTCAAGGCACTTTAGAACAGCAATTATTCTCTATTGTGAATGAAGAGCCCGGCCTGAAACGTTTACTGACGAATGCTAACATTGTTCAGGAGTGCGCCACTTTAAAAGGCTATTCCGCCAATGTCAGCACACTTGCTACTACCAAATTTGCCCTCCTTGGTAATGCCGGTGAATTTTTGGACCCAGTATTTTCTTCAGGCGTGACCATTGCAATGCAGTCTGCCGCTATGGCCGTTGAAAGCTTATTAAAACAGTTAGATGGTGAAGCAGTAGATTGGCAGCAGGACTATGCAGAACCTTTGATGAAAGGGGTGAATACTTTTAGAACCTATGTTCAAGCTTGGTATGACGGCCGCTTCCAAGACGTGATTTTTTACCAGCATGGCAACCCCAAAATCAAACAGATGATCTGTTCAATTTTAGCTGGCTATGCTTGGGACGCTAGCAATCCGTTTGTGGCTGAATCTGAGCGACGCTTAAATACTATCGTTGCCTTATGTCGCGAAACCGCTGCATAATTGGTATCACTGATGTGCCAAGCTAAATGTCATTGGATCAGGGTTCTATAACCCCCGATATCAACCGAAGATTGAATAACAAATTGATGATAAAGACTCATTACCGCTTACCACTATTGTGCGGATTACTGCTATGTGCATTGTTGCTAAGCGGTTGCAGCCAGCAATTTCAGCGACAAACCTGTGTCGCCTTGTCTGAAGCGCTGAGCTATTGCTTAGCGCCGATAAACGAGCAAGTTGAACAGGGCGCACATAGCCAAACGGTGCAATTTAGCCATGATGGTCAAACACATCAATTAATAACTGAATTACAGATAGATAAAAACACCATGACACTGGTAGGTTTAGCTCCTTTGGGTCAACCACTGTTCACAATTGTCTACGATGGTCATCGCTTAATTAGTCAGCAAAGCAATTTGCTCGGCAAGGATTTTAAAGCAGAATACCTAATGGCCATTTTGCAGTTAGTGTACTGGCCAACCGATGTGATCAATCAACATTTATCGGCGGGTAGCTGGCAGCAGCATCCTTGTCAGTTGGTATTATGCCGTCAACTCACCGCAGATAATAATGACGTAGTGTTGAACGCCGAGTATAGCCAAATTGTGCCATGGCAAGCGGCCATCGATATTCACATCATACAAGCCGATGTGCAGATTATGATTCAAGCGTTACAATAAACGCCCCTAATTAAATCGCCAATAGATATAAACAACGCTGAAGATAACAACATGACAGGTATAGGCATCACACACATAGGATTGTGTACTCCGCTAGGAAATAGCGCAGAGTCCGTGTTAACCAGATTATTGCAGGGCGATACCAGCGCAATGCAATGGCGTGACGATTTATTATTTGATAAATCGACATTAGTTGGCGTGGTAAACAACAATGATCTGCTGAGTATTCCAGAACATTTACAAGAGTTTGCCTGTCGTAACAACCGATTACTTCATACCGCCGCCATGCAAATTAAGGATCAGGTACAAAGTGCAAAGCAGCGTTACGGTGCCCAGCGAATAGGGGTGATTTTAGGCTCAAGTACTTCAGGTATTTCAAAGGGAGAAACGGCATTAAGGTATCGTGCTGAACATGGCTGTTTTCCGCCTGATTATCATTATTCGCAACAGGAATTAGGCAGCACTAGCTTTTATTTACAACAATTGTTTGAGTTACAAGGCCCTTGTTACACCATATCCACAGCCTGTTCTTCCAGTGCTAAAGTTTTTGCGGCAGCCAAACGTTTATTACAAGCCAACCTTTGCGATATGGTGATTGTTGGCGGAGCAGACAGCTTGTGCCAACTCACCTTAAACGGGTTCGGCGCATTAGAATCTGTCTCTGCAGGACAATGTAATCCATTCAGTGTTAATCGAGATGGCATAAATATCGGTGAAGGCGCTGTGCTTTTTACCCTTGAAAAAACACCTGCGCAAGTCCTGCTTGTTGGCGTAGGCGAGTCTGCTGATGCTCATCATGTTTCAGCGCCCCACCCGCAGGGCAGCGGAGCCATTACGGCAATGCAGCAAGCGCTTGCAGATGCCAATATCAGCATAAACGACATCGATTATATTAATCTGCACGGTACCGCGACCCCTAAAAATGATGCGATGGAATCGCGCGCAGTAGCGACACTCTTTAAGGATACGATCCCGCCTTGCAGCTCCACCAAACCTTTGGTTGGTCACCTACTTGGTGCTGCAGGGGCGATTGAAGCGGCATTTTGTTATTTAATATTAAGTGAACTCAATATTCATCAAGCCTTGCCACCACAATTATGGGATGGACAAGTTGATCCTAATGATCCCAGCCTACCTTTAGTGGCTCAGGGGCAAACTGCCAAAAGACTGGATTATGTAATGAGTAATTCATTTGCATTTGGCGGCAGTAATGCCAGTGTTATTTTTGCTAGACAAACTATACAGGGCCAGAGTTCATGACAACCGCGACACCTGACTTATTGGCACGTCCTATCAGCGATTTTATCCCGCACCGTGCCCCTATGATTTTGATTGACCACATTGTCAGTCATCAGCCAGATAGTTTGATCACCCAAACGCAAATTAGCCCGCAAAGTGCTTACTTTGACGAAATACTGCAAGGGGTGCCCAATTACGTTGGCATTGAATATATGGCTCAAAGCATTGCAGCTCTCGCTGGGGTTGAGGCAATACTGCAAGGGCAGCCTATTAAAGTGGGTTTTTTATTGGGCAGCCGTAAGCTGCAAATGCATCAGCACTTATTTGCCCTTGGACAAACCTACCACACTCACGTGACTCGCTTATATCAAGAAGATTCTGGCTTAGCGGTATTTGATTGTCAGATATTTCATCAAGATACATTAATGGCGCAAGCCAACGTGAATGTCTTTCAACCTGCCGATAGCCTAGCGTATGTCAACGACAGTTATAGCGCTTAATGTTTTGGAGAACCACATTGAATAAAAGAGTTTTAATCACGGGTTCAAGCCGTGGCATAGGTAAAGCCATTGCCCTTAAGCTTGCCGCTGCTGGCTATGACATTGCCCTGCATTTTCACAGCAATCTTCAAGCCGCGACTGACACCCAGGCAGAATTAGTCACATGTGGCATTAATGTCAGCTTATTGCAATTTGATGTTGCCGATCGCGCTGGTGTTAAGCAAGCTATTGAGCAAGATATAGCTGAACATGGTGCCTATTATGGTGTGATTTTAAATGCCGGAATTACCCGCGATACCGCCTTTCCAGCGATGACTGAACAGGAATGGGATAGCGTCATTCATACTAACTTAGATGGGTTTTATAACGTGATCCACCCAACGGTAATGCCCATGGTACAAAGCCGCAAAGGCGGTCGCATTATTACTCTAGCATCAGTTTCGGGTATCGCAGGTAACCGCGGACAGGTGAATTACAGCGCCTCTAAAGCAGGGGTTATTGGTGCAACCAAGGCTTTATCTTTAGAATTAGCAAAGCGAAAAATCACCGTAAATTGTATCGCACCCGGCCTAATTGAAACTGACATGGTCCATGACTTCCCCAAAGAAATGGTCGATCAAATCGTGCCGATGAAACGTATGGGTAAGCCCTCTGAAATTGCAGGCCTAGCACTATTTTTACTGTCAGACGACGCCGCTTATATTACTCGTCAGGTGATTTCTGTTAATGGGGGTATGATATGAGTCGCAGAGTGGTGGTAACAGGGATAGGTGGAATTTCAGCCTTAGGCCATAACTGGCAAAGCATTAAAGCCAGCCTGTTGGCACAAAAAAACTGCGTTGTGCGGATGGATGAATGGGACCGATACCCAGACTTGAATACGCGTCTAGCCGCACCAGTTACAGACTTTGTGGTACCTAGTCATTATTCTCGTAAGAAAATTCGCTCAATGGGTCGCGTGTCCCTAATGGCCACTCGCGCCAGTGAATTAGCGTTAGAGGATGCAAACCTATTAGAGCATCCTATTTTGACTTCAGGTGACACTGGCGTTGCTTATGGCTCATCTACAGGCAGCACAGATCCCATCATGGGCTTTGGCGATATGCTAAAAACAGGCAGTATGACAGGCCTTACAGCGACAAGTTATATCCGCATGATGGCACATACCACAGCGGTAAATATCGGGGTGTTTTTTGGCCTTAAAGGCCGAATTCATACCACAAGTAGTGCTTGTACCTCAGCCAGTCAAGGTATTGGTTATGCCTATGAAGCGATAAAATATGGTCATCAAACGGTAATGTTAGCCGGTGGAGGAGAAGAGCTTTGCCCTACGGAAGCGGTGGTATTTGACACCTTATTTGCCACCAGTACTCAAAATGACACGCCCGCCTTAACACCAAGCCCATTTGATAAACATCGTGATGGCTTAGTCATAGGTGAAGGTGCGTGTACCTTAATACTGGAAGAGTTAGAGCACGCTAAAGCACGTGGCGCTAAAATCTATGCTGAGTTGGTCGGGTTTGGCACAAATTCGGATGGTTTACATGTTACCCAACCCAATGCACAAACAATGGAAATTGCTATTCGCTTAGCCCTAAAAGATGCTCAACTGCATGCCGCTGACATTGGCTATGTGAATGCACACGGCACCGCAACAGACAGGGGTGACATTGCTGAAACCACCGCAACCCATGCCGTTTTTGGCAGCAAGATGCCAATTTCATCACTAAAAAGTTACACCGGCCATACGCTCGGAGCCTGTGGCGCATTAGAGGCTTGGACCAGTATTCAAATGATGAATGAAAGTTGGTTTGCGCCGACGTTGAATCTCACCGAATTAGACCCTGAATGCGCCCCGTTAGATTATATTTGTGGTGACATCAGAACGCTGGAAACAGATTATGTAATGAGTAATAACTTCGCATTTGGCGGCATTAATACCTCATTAATTTTTAAACGCTGGTATTAATTCGCTAGCTAACCACCCCATAAGGATATGAAATGAAGAAAATTGCATTAAGGCTGTTAATTTCAAGCTGCCTACTGGCCCCCTTTGCGTTTGCCGACGATTATACACTGGAAGATTATCAACAAATTTTTCAAGGTGATAAGCAATTTAAACAACAGTCAGCGGTTGAATCTCTGGTTCTATCCGGTCTCAATGACCCCAGTTTATTTGATATTGTTGAAGCCAAACTCAACGCCAGTTTACCCCTTGCAACCCAAAAACATCCTATAGAATACTCTTCATGGTTAGCTAAAGGATTAGGCTATTCTGGCAATGAAAAATATCGCGCTAGCCTGCAAGCCATTGTAAATGGGGATTACCATAAAAAACTGCGTAAATACGCCCAAGAAGGACTTAGCAATATTGACAAGTTTGCCATTTGGAACCCAATTCTCAATGACAAAAGCCAATATGATGCCAAACAATCCCAACCGTTAAACGTACTCGCCAATGCATTAGCAAGCAGTGATTTAGAGCTCAAACGAATGGCAGCCAAACACATTGCAGATAAACGTGTTTATGACGAATTTCTACTAGAAAAATTAGCCAACCAACTTACCAGTTTAGATTTACTCAAACATGACAAATTATCGATAGATACTTATGCATGGATAGCCAAAGCGTTAGCATCATCGGCTAATGAAAAGTTTAAACCTGTAATCGTCAACATTGCAGAAACCGCACCAGAGAAAAAACTGCGAAAATACGCCACTAAATATATCAAAACGTATTATTAAACTGTGATTAATTGCCACTGATACCATAAAAATGCGCCCGCTAAATTTTTAGCGGGCGCATGTTATTATTCAACGTCAGCTTGGACAATAAGCAGCGTAATTAACCATGTAAAATACTGTTACCCCCATTTAACTGACTTAACCTGCCTGCTTAATCGATATTACACCTGATAAGTAGCGGCTTTAGTTTGATACTCTTGGGTTATCTGCTTCATTTCATTTACGCCTATGGCCAGTTTAGCGATTTGCTCTGACAACAGAGTGACAGTATTAATATGCTGATAAACACCAGTGACTGACTTATTGTAAGTACGTGCAACACCGTTATATGGAACAAACTGTTTAATATGGATTAATTACTGCAAACAAAGGAAATTAATTACGTAAAAAAACGCCAACCTTCGATTATAGTCAAAGGTAGGCATTAATAAGCTAAAGTAATCAATTAATTAAAGGGGGTGACTGCAGCACCCAATAAAACATTGAACAAATTTATACGCATAAATCATATATTGTTGTGTCAAATCAAACGGGTCATTTTGTTAAAAAAGCCATTCGTGCACCAACGTCATCAAAGGTAAACTAACCCACGACAGCTTATTAAAAAAAGCGCTTTGATAAGTGTTGTTACTTGGACCTAAACTCAAGATGAGAACAAGTAACTATGCCAGTTGACCCAAAGCTTGTTTAGCATTTGCCATCGCGGTTGTTGCATAGTCTGGCCCCATATTTAAGCCTTCAGCGTAAATCACTTCAACATCTTTGATGCCAATAAAAGCCAATACGGTGGTTAAATAAGGCACTAAGTGATCGCTACCGGCATCTTTATGCATTCCGCCACGAGAAGTCACAATGACGGCTTTTTTACCGTTTAATAACCCTTCTGGACCTTTATCTGTATAGGTAAAAGTTACCCCTGCACGTGCAATAAAATCAATCCAGGCTTTTAGCTGAGTGGGGATCATAAAGTTGTACATAGGCGCAGCTAGTACAATCGTGTCGTTTTCTTTTAGCTCAGCAACAAGTTTGTCTGATAGGGATAATGCAGCCTTTTGACGATCATTTAGCCCATCTCCACCGCGTAAACCATTGGCTAATTCGCCATCGAGTAAGGGAATAGGGTCAGCAGCTAAATCACGCGTCGTGATCTGTGCGCCCTTGTCTTTCCATAACATCGCCAGATCATCTAACAATGCTGATGATTGTGAATGTTCGCCTAAAATACTCGATTTCAACATTAATACTTTTTTCATAATTATTCCTTAGCTTGGTAAAACGTTATCAGCATTGCCCAACCACATTTAATAGCGGATTTTATGGCATGAACACAGTTTACCTACTAATAAATGGAATAATAGCGGAATAAATCGACACAAAGGTTCGACAAAATCGAATGCATAACCACTTAACCTCAGGCTGAGATTATTTAACTTGCACAGGTAACGACACGTATAAGCCTTTAAAGCTGGCACATAGCAGCTCATCGCACCATAGCTCAACTGTCAACTCGGCTTTAACACGCCGCCCCTGCAATAGTGGCGTTAATGCCACATCGGGCCAGATGACTTTTGCAGTCGGTTGAGTACGCACTGGGGCATGATATTTTATTTGTGCATCAGCCAACACAATATCACCGTTAACCGCCGCAAGTTTTTGCTGTAACCACACCATCCCCCACCCTGTTAATGTCATTAGGGTGTAAATACTCCCAGCAAACATGGTGTTATGCAGGTTAATATTGGGTGATAGTGGTGCGGTCGTTATCAATTGATGTGGGTTGAATACCGCATCCAAAGATGGGGTTGAAGCATTAATATTGGTATCGTTTTTTACGGCAAACGATACCACATTAACTTGCATAAACTGACTAAGTGGAATGGTTTGATGCCAGGTCGCAACAAGTTGGTCAATTAACGCTTGATGCATTTTCATGGTTAGACCTGCAAATTAAATGTTACTGGGCCATCATTAATTAATGACACTTGCATATCCGCGCCAAAACGCCCTGTTTGGGTTTCTACACCAAGTTCGCGACAATAAGCCACAAAGGCTTCATACAAGGTATTGGCTTGCTCAGGTGTGGCTGCACCTGAAAAGCTTGGGCGCAATCCTCTCCCCGTATCGGCGGCTAAAGTGAACTGTGATACCACCAATAATTTGCCACCTACCTGCGACACATTGAGGTTCATCTTGCCATCATTATCACTAAACACACGATATTTAATGATTTTATTGGCTAACTTTTGCATTTTTTCAATGTCATCTTCACGTTCTACACCGAGTAAAACCAATAGCCCTTGATTGATTTCACCCGTTGTTTCATCCGCCACGGTCACTTTTGCCTGTTTAACACGTTGTATTAAGCCGATCATCTTGACACTAAACCCCTTGAGGATGTTGCATAACCGGTATCGCTTTAATCAGCTTTTCTGTACCCTCAGGCATAGAAGTGCCTACCTGACGTAAGCCTTCATCGGTCCAAATTAAGAAACGACGAATTTCTTCAAGGCTCATCACATTCACGAAAGTCGCACTGCTTTGTACCTGAATAACGGCGCCATTTTCACGAATGAAAAACTTCGCAAAATTTAACTTTTGATTGAGTTGACCAATCATCACTAACAATTCTTTACTGCCCTGTAACTGAGGATGAACCGCATAAAAACGATTGGCTAAAATACGGTCAATTCCGTCAGCATTCATGCTAGGTTGCAACACAAATTGATGGTCACCCAACTGCACCGCCACACGAGAAGGCCCGACTTTGGTGACCAAATAGTTAGCTTTAATCAATGAAGTATATAATGTTTCGGCTGCTTGCTCATTGGTCATAGCTGACATATCGACCGTGCTAGGGACGGCATTATCTACCGCAGGCTTGGTTTCTGTTCCGGTTGCACTACAAGCTGAAAGCACTAACAAACCACTTAACAGTAATAATTTTCTCATTTTTTTCCTTAACTTATATTCGCTATACTTTGCATTACACGGATTAACATCTTAGCATCATTTAAACTGTGATATCCCGATTTAACTTCCTCAACCATAAGATGATGATGTTGCGATTGCTGTAAAAAATCATGCAGTAGATGAGCTGGACACACCCAATCTAACTCACCTTGAATCAAATGGGTTTTAGCAATAATTTTACCGTTAATCTGTTGAAATAAATCAGCGGCTGAAAAGTAATGATGTATGGCATGATGGTGCTCAATGACGGCCAAGGTAACCGATGCTGAAGACGAATCCACTAGGGTAATTTGATTCGGTGAAGCGAGCTTTTGTTCCCATTGATTCCAGGATGATGCCGCTAGCTGCCGATGTGGGTTATCTGCGTTAAAGCGCTGCGAGTATCCAAGTAATATATCTTCAGTAGACATAGGCTCAGATAAAATAGCACCAGTCTTTGCAGCGAGTTGAAAGTCATGGTAATCGTCAGGAAAAAACACCGCCGCACCTTTAGGACCATACAACCAATCACAAGCAGCCTCATTGGCTAAGAACATTCCCCAATAAACCTGTTCACTAACCCTGTTAGGGTACAGCCCACTGTATAACCATCCTAAAGTGGCGCCATATGAGCCGCCGACAATCGCCCATTGTTCAATCGCAAAGTATTGTCTTACGCGTTCAATATCTTCGACTAATTCTGGCAAGGTATTATCGGCAAGATCAGCACCCAGTGAGCGGCCACAGCCTCTTTGGTCAATAAAAAAAATATGTAAGTCGAGATGTTCAAATAATGTCACATCACTGGCATGGCAACCTGCACCTGGCCCGCCATGTAAATACAACACAGGTTTGGCCCCTACTCGCCCGTATTGCGACACTGACAACGCAATGCCATTAGCAACCTCTACCATAACATGACGGATAAACATTAAACTCAAGATAGCGACTCAATAGGCTTAACTTGATCTTTTACTGGCTCAGCAGAGACGACAGCCTCAGCTGTCGGCGCTTGCTGTGGGGCTTCATGATCCGCTTGTGTCACTATGGTTCCTAAAGGTGGTTTTTGCGGCGTATCATGTCCAGCTTCCATTCTAATTTTATGCAATAGTTCGGCAACATGTTGATCTAAATATTCTGGTAACGAAGCCGTGATGACCGCACCTAAAAGTACAATCACCCAAGATAAATATACCCATACAAATAAAATGGGAATGACAGCTAAGGCACCGTAAATCGCTTCATAACTAGGGAACTGGGTGACATAAAAAGCAAAACCTCTTTTACCCGCTTCAAATAACAAAGCCGCTACGATTGCACCTAATAGCGCATGCCAAAAGCGCACTTTTTTATTCGGTACAATCATATATAACAACAAAATTGACGCTACCGAAAACATCATAGGCAAACGCGACATTATCCAGGGTAATATGCCTGATAGCTCAGTATCTGTTAGTAGTTGTAACGACAACACATAAGACGACGCCAAAATACTTGCGCCTATAAGTACAGGACCTAAGGTTAGCACCATCCAGTACATCGAAAACGACACCACATAAGAGCGCTTTTCAGTCACACGCCAGATACTATTTAGCGCTTTATCAATAGCGGAAATCAGCATAATCGCCACAAATACCAAAGCCACAATACCAACAAACGTACCCTTTGAAGCATTACTGACAAACTCATTGATATACACCTGCACTGTGTCCCCAGCTGCTGGTAGAAAGTTTTCATAAATGAAGCTTTCAATGTGCCCTCTAATCCCTTTAAACACAGGAAAAGCAGACAACATAGACATGGTCACGGCAACCATAGGGACTAATGATAATAAGGTGACATAGGTTAAGTGCCCAGCACGTATATTGATTTGGTCTTCGTTAAGCCGTTGCTTTAAATGTAATAAGAACTTCCAAGTCCCAACAAAAAAACCTTTGAGGGATGGCATAATGCTACGACTGGCCATAAAAATCCTTATTCACAAACGATAGGTAAGATATTCATTGTAATCACATTTCAACTTCGTACAATGTTATAACAAATCAAATATAAACCAAAGGAACGAATTTATGTCGCAACAAGGATCGGCTGGCAACGTATTAGCCGCTGTCGCTAGCTTATTTTTCCCAGGTCTTGGGCAATTATTACAAGGTCGTATTTTGGCCGCTATCGCTTTCTTTTGTATTGTTGGCGTGTGCTATTTCTTTTGGGTGTTAATTATCCCTCCCATCATTGGTGCTATTTTTCACCTATGGAGCATTATCGACGCGGCAAAATTTAAATCTCCCGCTTAACACTTAAATGAGACTCACAAAATGAATACATTTAATTTTATTAAAATTGGCCTTGCTGCCACTCTTGCTATCAGCACGTTATCGTTAAGCGGATGCCAAAGTGCCTATTATGGTGCAATGGAAAAAGTGGGTTATCACAAACGCGACATCATGGTTGACCGAGTTCAAGACGCTAAAGAGTCACAGGAAGAAGCCCAGCAACAATTTAGCTCAGCATTAGAAGAAATGCAGGCATTACTGGCATTTGATGGTGGCGATTTAGAGAAGGCCTTCAACAAAGCTAAAGATGAATACGAGTCAGCGCAATCAGCAGCTGATGATGTCAGCAATCGCATTAACAAAGTAGAAGATGTGGCTGAAGCCTTATTTGAAGAATGGCAGTCTGAAATCGATGAAATTAGCAAAGCCAGTTTACGTCGTAATAGCACAACAAAGTTAAAAGAAACCCAGCGTTCTTATCAATCTTTAGTTAAAAGCATGCGTCGCGCTGAAGCCAAAATGCCGCCGATTTTAACCGCGATGAAAGATAATATGTTGTATCTAAAACATAACCTTAATGCGCAGGCTATTGGTGCCATTAAAGGGGAATTTAGCAACTTACAAACCGACATTTCCAGCTTAATAAAAGAAATGAATAAGTCGATTGCTGAATCGAATAAATTCATTGCATCCATGGAAGCAGGCGCTTAACGTCAACGCTCACCCAGTACAAAAAGCCGCCTGATGTCTTAAATAACATGGCGGCTTTTTTGTGCGAGAAAATAATACGGCTCAGCCATCAGAAAATGATTGCTGATATTTTTTAGCCGCATCTTTGAATATTGTGAAAGGTTATTCTAATGGTAACGTCGTACGGCTAAATACGGGTTTTAATACCACCGTAGAGCTCACTTGCGCGACATTATCTAAATTACTGATATTCTGTTTCACCAAACGCTCTAAACTGAGTAAGTCCGTCGCAACAATTTTTAGCATATAATCATACTCACCAGACACCACCACACACTCCATAATATGGTCTAGTTTGATCATCTCTTGCTCAAATCTATCGGTAAAACTGCTTGAGCAATCGTTGAGGCGAATATACAAAAAAGCACTCACATTCAGATCCAGCTTTTGCGGATCTAACTGTGCTTGATACCCAGTTATCACCTTATCCTGCTCAAGCTTTTTCACCCTGCGTAAACAGGGTGTATCAGACATGTTCATTTTGTCTGCGAGATCAGCAATGGAAATACGGCCTTGTTTTTGCAAAATATCTAATAATTTTAAATCTTTTTTATCCATCAGTTAGCCTATTGTTACTCCAATTCTGATTATTCACATGCGCTATAAAGCATAAAAAAATAGCATGATTCACTTACAATTAAGCGGCATTAGTTTCATTTAAATGACAGGAAAATAACCTATATCAAGCACCTTATTGATAAATCTCATAGACTGCAAATGTGTCATGCTCACCCCATTAAGGATAAGTGACAAACACCTCACGCGCTGTAAATTGTTGTGCATGATTGAGGATGATGTCTCCCCCATCCAACAAGATGCATTAAATTTAGACACTATGGGCTTCTAGCTGGTTTAAAGTTATTTTTTATAAAAAAGCATTTGAATTGACGGCTAATCCCCACGCCACCAAAGCCAAAGCCAAAGCCAAAGGTTACAGCCTTTAAAACGGAACTAAAAATAAAAAACCTTCTATTACAGAATAATGCTATTCGGATAAGCATTACTGTTTATATTTAAGTGGATAGCGGCTAGGTATATAGAGCACTGATCGTGGATA
>NZ_JAPJEE010000012.1:77587-138717 GCF_030731885.1 Shewanella sp. ULN5 | reverse complement strand
TGCTTATCAAGAGCCAAAAGGTGAAATAAAAGGCTTTGTCACCTCATTGGTAGATCCCGTTAAATATCCGCTGGACATGCTACTTAATATCTACTGGCAACGCTGGGAAATAGAAGAAGGATACGGTGAACTTAAGCAAACCCAACTACAAAGCAAGGTGACGTTACGAAGCAAATTTGTTGAAGGTGTTAAGCAAGAATTGTGGGGAGTACTTATCGCTTATAATCTGGTTCGTTTAGAAATGGCAGCGATAGCAAAGGAAGCTAAAGTCGCGCCAACCCGTATCAGTTTTACTGCGGCAATAAGCTTGATAGATACACAATTAAGGTGGCTTGCTTTATCACCTGATGGAAAGCTGCCAGCGAAACTTAAGCAAATGCGAGCCGATATAAAACACTTTATCCTTCCAGATAAAAGAAAGCACCGAACGTATCCACGATCAGTGCTCTATATACCTAGCCGCTATCCACTTAAATATAAACAGTAATGCTTATCCGAATAGCATTACACTAAAAAGTGGGCATTTTTTGACTTGGATTAAATAACCAATACTTATTCGTCAGCATCACCAAGTGATAGTAACGTGGCATTCCCACCAATCGCAGTGATGTTATTTGTACGGGTTTTTTCGGTCACAAAACGGGTTAAATAGTGCGGTCCACCAGCTTTAGGACCTGTACCAGATAAACCTTGACCACCAAATGGTTGTACGCCAACGACTGCACCAATTTGGTTACGGTTAATATAAACGTTACCCACGTTTACTTTATCCGCCAAACTTAACGCATGACCTTCGTTACGGCTATGAATACCTAAGGTTAATCCAAAACCCGTGCTGTTGATTTCGTCAATCACTATAGCTAAGTCAGCCGCTTTATAGCGAATAACGTGTAATATTGGGCCAAAGTGTTCTTTTTCTAACACTTTAATTGAATCTATTTCAACCGCAGTTGGCGCAACAAAATGACCATTTTCAGTACCTGCAGGTAACTCAAGTTGATTAATTAATTTACCCACTTGTTTAATATGATCGATATGCGCATTTAAGTTCGCTTTGGCTGTTGCATCGATAACCGGTCCAACATCGGTTTTAACAGAGCTTGGATTGCCAATGGTTAATTGCTCCATTGCGCCTTTCATCACATCTAATACGCGATCGGCGATATCTTCTTGTAAAAACAATACCCGTAACGCTGAACAGCGTTGACCAGCACTGGTAAACGAAGAAGAAACAACATCATTAACCACTTGCTCAGGTTGTGACGTCGAGTCAACTACCATGGCATTTTGGCCACCGGTTTCAGCAATTAAAGGAATAATTGCACCGTCACGATTTGCCAATGTACGGTTAATTAATTTAGCGGTACCTGTAGAACCGGTGAAACATACGCCGCCAATACGTTCATCAGCAGTTAATGCTGATCCCACAACAGCGCCCGTACCCGGTAAGAATTGCAGCACATCAGCAGGAATACCCGCTTCATGTGCTAACTGAACCGCACGGTAACCAACTAAACAGGTTTGCTCAGCTGGTTTAGCTATCACGGTATTACCTGCAGCTAAAGCGGCACTGACTTGCCCTAAGAAGATGGCTAATGGGAAGTTCCAAGGGCTAATACACACAAAAATGCCTCGGCCTTGTAAAAACAACTCATTGAGTTCGCCTGTTGGGCCAGGAAGCAGTTCTGGTTTACCCATCATTTTCTTGGCTTGAACAGCATAGTAGCGACAGAAATCAACCGCTTCACGCACTTCGTCAATGCCATCTTGAATGCTTTTACCCGCTTCACGGGTACACAATGCAATTAATTCTTCACGGTTTTCTTCTAATAAATCCGCTAATTTTTGCAGGGCATTGGCACGAGTTTCAACCGGTGTGCGCGTCCAACGAGCAAACGCACTGTCTGCAGATGCTATGGCCGTTTCAATAGCTTGTTTATCAGCAAATGCCACCTTGCCCACCAGTTTCGTGGTGTCAAATGGGCTAACAACATCAACTACATCACCGGTTAACGTTTTGCCGTTAACTAATGGCCCAGCTTGCCACTGTGTTTGAGCATATTTCTCTAATGCCGCAAAAAATGGCTCAGACTCTGAAATAATGTTCATATTTAATCCTTTGGAATTTTTACGTTCTGCACCGAAAATATCAATTGGCTTAACAATCTTATGATTGGCAAAGCTCTTATACCCTTTTAATGTCACGAGTGGATGCACCACTAATGATTCAATTGGGGTTTTCGGGTCTACTAATTTGTGTACAAAAGAGGTGTTAGCACCATTTTCTAATAAACGGCGAACTAAGTACGGCAGTAAGTCTTTATGGGCTCCGATTGGCGCATAAATACGTACAGCCTTAGCACCGCTTTCCGCTAGCATGGTGTCATAAAGTTCTTGGCCCATGCCGTGTAAGCGCTGGAATTCATATAGGCGATCACCCGCCATAGCGCCAATACTGGCAACCGTTTGGGCGTTATGAGTCGCAAACTGTGGGTAAATGTTGCCGCGAGTGGCTTCAGACAGCAAAAAACGTGCACAAGCTAAATAAGAGACATCAGTGCCCGCTTTGCGCGTATAAAGTGGATACCCGCCTTCACCGGCTTGCTGTGCCCACTTTAATTCGCTGTCCCAATAAGCCCCTTTCACTAGACGCAATGGGATTTCATCGCCTTGCTCTTTAGCCAGACGATTGAACCAACATAAAGCTGGCAAACAACGCTTAGAATAAGCCTGAACAACAATACCTAACAGCCCCCAACCTTTGGCAGCATCTGATTGATAAAGTTTTTTGAATAATTTTAGAGACAACTCAAGGCGATCAACCTCTTCAGCATCGATAGAAATACCAATGTTCAGCTCGCGAGCTTGGACAATCAGCTTGATCACTGTTTCATACAATTCTGTTAATACGCGATCTTCATTCGCGACTTCATATCGAGGGTGAAGTGCAGACAGTTTGATTGAAATCGTTGGTCTTGGGGCTACAGCTTCATCATATTGCTGAGCGCCTAAATCGCGAATAGCGTTGCTATAGTCAGTAAAGTACTTTTGCGCATCTTTAGATGTTAGCGCCGCTTCACCCAACATGTCATAGCTGTGGGTATAACCCATTTCACGTTTTGCTTCGCTGTTTTTAAGGGCTTCTTTGACATTACGACCCAATACAAATTGTTTACCCATAATCTTCATCGCAGCCAACATGGCCTGACGAATAACAGGTTCACCGAGTCTATTGACTAAACGATTTAATAAATTGCTTGGGGTACCGTCTATTTTACGGTCAAGCTTCACAATTTTACCGGTTAACATCAGTCCCCAAGTAGAGGCGTTAACCAATACAGAGTCGCTTTTGCTCAGATGGGCATCCCACTTTGCCCCCGACAATTTATCGTCGATAAGAGCATCTGCAGTGTCGGCATCAGGAATACGTAAGAGTGCCTCTGCAAGGCACATTAAAATAATACCTTCTTGGGTTTCTAAGCTGTACTGCTGCAAAAAAGCATCAATGCCTACCATCAAGCCTTTCTTTTCAAATTGGCGTACTTTACTTACCAATTGATGGGCTCTGCTAGTCACCTTTTGAATTTCTTCATCTGACGAAGGCACTAGCGTAATTAACTCCGCTAAATATTGCTCTTCATCAACAATATAATTATCGGTGACGGCTTTAAATAACTCGTCGAGAGTGGCATTGTCATAGCGACCGCCCAGTACTTCACTCGCTTTGAACATCATAATCGCTTCCATCATGGTCAGTTGAAGGAGGGTAAAAACCAAGTTGTGTAATGTACATTGAAATGTTTTATTTTGTATACAATGTACGACGCGGCGGAGTATACAGTCAAAATGTGATCAAGAACACTGTCGAATAGTCGATAAATAGGCTGAAAATCGCATAAAGTGTAGCAGAAGGTGTACTTGTTTATATCAGATGTCTACAACACTGAAATACGATAAACAGCAATGTGTTTAAAGTCAGTGATTTAGTTGAATCTTAAAGCAAAGAAGCCAACACATTAGGTGTTGGCTTACTTATTTGAAAATAAGGTAAAAAAAGCAATCTAGCGACTACATCCAGCGACTATTTTTACGGCGCTGAGGACGAGGGAGGTAAACTAAAATAATACCGATTAAGGCGCCAATACCAGCAATAATGCCGCCTTGTTGCCACATTTTAAATTGCTGCTCATCTTTATCATTATTCACTTTGGCTCTGGCTGTGTCACGTTCAGTTAACGCAGTTTTTAATGCCGCTTGCAACTCAGTGACTTTTTGATTAGCCAGTTCAAGGTCTTGTGCTGCATTATCTGTATTCAATGAAATACTATTTAATTGCTCATTGACTTGAATTAGCTCTTTTTCCATCTCAGGAAAACGCGTTCTAAAACTTGGCTTATCGGTAACAAAATCACTGCGGATCCAACCTTCACGGTTTTTGTTATCAATAATTTGAGAATAATCACCTTCAGTTTTACCGTTGAATGTGATCGGCTGACCCGCTTCGACGCTACCGATAATACGAAATTCAGTACCTGGACCACCATGAATATAGGTGAATACATCATCTGAAACATAATGTGTCGATGCTTGAGCATGTGCGCCCATAGACAACAATATTAATGCAAAAAAATGAATGACTCTCAACACAATCTTTTCCCTAACGCTATCGACTAGCAGCCATGCTATTTATTTAATCCCATGAATGCAAGAAGGAAGTCATAAGACTTCCTTCTTAAACCACAATTAACTTCAGTTCTTAACTAAAAATATCTTTAATTATGTAGAAGAAAATAATTGATAGGCCTGCACCGGCTGGCAATGTCACGACCCATGACACAACAATATTACGTACCACACCGATATTAATTGCTGCAATACCACGCGCCATACCAACACCCAATACCGCACCCACTAATGTTTGTGTAGTAGAGATAGGTAAGCCCGTACCGGAAGCAATAACAACGGTTGATGCAGCAGCAAGCTCTGCAGCAAAACCACGGCTTGGGGTTAAGTGAGTAATGTTTTTACCGATAGTCTGCATTACACGCTTACCGAATAAGGCTAAACCTAAAACGATACCCACAGCGCCAAGCGGTAAAATCCACCATGCAAGCACAGATTTTGAGCCAATTACGCCACCGCTTTCAACAACTGATACGACAGCAGCTAAAGGACCAATTGCGTTTGCGACATCATTTGAACCGTGTGCGAAAGCCATACAACATGCGGTAACTACCATCAATATTGCGAACACTTTTTCTACGTTACCAAACTGGGTTTGACGGTCTGCTTTCTCGCTCATTTTCAAACGCGAAATAGCAACTTTACCAAACACGCCCACAGCAAAAGCAATGACACCTGCAAGTAAATAAGCTTCAAGTGTAGAGAAATGCAATCCAACGTGCTTTAAGCCTTTAGTGATGGTCACTAATGACATAACAAATCCTGCTAATGCCATATAGAAAGGCACATAACGTTTAGCATTGCCTAAAGGATCATCTGTATTGAAAATCAGTTTTTGGACACTTTGGAAAATGGTATAAGCGATAAAGCCTGAAATAGCTGGCGTTACAACCCAAGATCCAACAATACCAACTACCTTGCCCCACTCAACAGAATCAACACTCACTCCAACTGCCGCAAAACCAATAATTGCACCAATAATTGAATGAGTTGTAGATACAGGCCAGCCTAATGCCGAAGCAACCACTAACCAAATACCCGCAGCAAGTAGCGAACCAATCATGCCGAAAACTAAATATTCTGGCACATCAGTAAAGTAAGCAGCATCAATAATACCGTTTCGAATTGTACTGGTGACTTCTCCACCTGCTAAGAAAGCACCAGAAAACTCAAATATCATCGCGATGATGATCGCTTGTTTAATCGTAATGGCGTTAGAACCTACTGAGGTTCCCATAGCATTAGCGACGTCATTTGCGCCAATACCCCATGCCATCAAAAATCCAAATGCAGCCGCAATACCGATAAGCATCGGGCCGTTGGTGACTAATACATCAACCATGTCGTTTCCTTGATAACCTTGTGATTAGTTACGAGCTAACATTAGCTCTAGACGGGAACCTACACGCTCAGCAAGATCTGCTAAACCACCCACCCACTCGATAACTTTATATAAGAACATGACATCAACTGGATTCAATTCAGATTCAACAGCATACAGTTGACGACGAACTTGGATTTGAAGATCATCAGAATCTTCTTCAATACTATCCAACTCGTTGATCATTTTCGCAACTAAGTCGACTTCACGACCACGAAACCCTGTTTCGAGTAAGTCATCAAGCTCATTAATTGCTTGTTTTGCTAGAGTTACAGCATCAAGACAACGCTTAAGGTAAGCATTGAATGCTTCTTGAACTGGTTGAGGAATAACTAATTGACGGCCGATCATGCGGCCAGAAATATCTTTTGCCTTGTTAGCGATTTTGTCTTGTTGAGTTAATAACTCAAGCAAGTCAGTACGCTCAACTGGCATAAACAAACCACCAGGCAAAGTTAAGCGGATTTCTCGCTTTAACGAATCAGCTTCTTTTTCTAGCATGCTAATTTGTTTGCGAATTTTAACAGCTTCATCCCAATCGCCTGCCACAGTGGCATCGAAGAAAGGAACAAGGAGAACAGCACATTCATGAACTTTATCTATATGCTGTTCTAAAGGCTTTAAAGGTGATTTTGCAAACACACCTAAAATAGAGTTTACTGGCATTGCCGTTACCTATTTAATTAATTCCAACTTGGAAAAGCGGGCGCATGTTACCTCAAGCGTCCACATAAAGAAACAGTGTAGTTTCAATTTCTCACTACTGCGATTTACTCTTGCAGCTCAGAGTATAATTGATCTGAGCGACGCAATCCTAAGGGATTATTATTACAGAAATGTGACACCATGAACTAAATATGACGCATTTATGAACATTTGATTACAAGACGAGCTAGAAGTCAATGCACACTGAAACTGAGCTTAAACTATTTGTTGCCTTACAAGATTATGATTCACTAGTAAAAACACTTAATAACTTCCCCCATTCAACTTACGGTAAAAGTGATTTACTATTTAATCATTATTTCGATACCAGCACGCTTCAATTGGCGCAATGGGATATGGGATTAAGAATTAGGGGTTCAAAAAACCATCAGGAACAAACGATTAAAACGGCTGGCAATGTTGGATCTGGGCTTCATAGCAGGCCTGAATTTAATGTAACAACTGCAGAAAAAACACCTAACCTATTATTATTTCCTCAACATATTTGGCCAAACAATACAGATTTACATGCCTTAAATAACACATTAAAGGGTATTTTTGAGACCAACTTTAGCCGCGAAACCTGGTTGATGAAGTCCAATAGTTGCACGATTGAAATCGCATTAGATAAAGGCGAAGTGATTGCAGCGCAAAAAACAAAATTGATTAATGAATTAGAGCTTGAATTAATTACAGGCCAAACTGAAGATTTAATCGAGTTGGCATTGCAAATTGCCAACCTGATACCATTGAGATTGGCAGTGGAAAGCAAGGCATTAGCCGGTTACTTATTATCAGGTAAAGTGCCTTATCAATTCAAAACGGACTGGCCGAATCGATTAAACGACGCCATAGCATCGCCAACTCAAAATTTAAAACCACTTCTAAAGATAGCGTTAAATCATTGGCTTGAACTCGAGCGTTATTTGGAACACTTAAGCAACAACATAAGGGAGGCTAGTGAACAGACCCCTCCGATATTTCAATTAGAAAAAAATGCTGAATATGCTAAGTTTTTTAACCAATTAATACATTGTATTGGGATATTGCAAAGCCTAGCTTTTAACGATAAAAAGTTAAAAGCAAGGTTACTACTCGATAGCCAGATAGCGGCTTTTATTAAAATACTACCTAAAAAAGTGGCTTCATTTCATCAAAATTCTGCGTCACCTAAAGAATTATTGAGCATTGAGCCATTTTGGCGCGATATAGGATATGGCAAATTTCAATTAGTTTTATTGGCTTATCTGACTAGCTGACTAGCTGACTAGCTGACTAGCAATAACAAAATGTCATTTAACAATATCAAACAACAAGGGACTGATAATTAATCAGTCCCTTTGTTTATAAGCTCAATGACAGTGATTTTGTGAATATTTAACGGTCAACGATAATCATTGATTTCAAGCTAAAATTGATAGCTAGCCAAGTTATAGTCCTAATGCTTTAGCAATACGTTGGCTATAATCAACATCAGCCTGACTAAAATGAGCAAGCATTTTTTGTTGCACATCTAAGCTGGCCTGGCTTAAAGAGCCACTAATGGTCGCTACCAAACGTTGCTTTTCATCTTCTGAAAACATGCGGTATAAATTACCCGCTTGACTGAAATCATCTTGATTATAGCGGCTATAACGAGCAGCTTCGCCATCTAAACGCAGTGGCGGCTCAGCAAATTGAGCCGCTTCTTGTAATGAGTCCGCTGCAGTATTGGGACCATAATTCGCACTGGCATCGCCGCCCGTTTGGCTACCTTGATAAGGACAATGAGTTCCCGCCATTGCACCTGCACGTTGGTGATGGTTTGCTTTAGCGGCATGTGGACAATTCACCGGCAGCTGATTGTAATTTGTGCCAATACGGTAACGCTGTGCATCAGCATAAGAAAATAACCGTGCTTGTAACATTTTATCCGGTGATGCTCCTACGCCAGGCACTAAATTACTGGGTGCTAGTGCGACCTGCTCAACTTCTGCAAAATAGTTATTTGGCATACGATTAAGCTCAAGCTCACCAATTTCAATCAGTGGATAATCAGCATGTGGCCACACTTTGGTTAAATCAAACGGGTTGATGTGATAAGTATTTGCCTCAGCTTCAGGCATAATTTGCACGTTTACCGTCCATTTAGGAAAGTTTTTATCGGTAATAGCAATCACCATGTCACGTTGTGAAGAGTCAGGATCAATTCCTTTTAACTTATCAGCCTGTTCATTGGTTAAATTGACCACACCTTGCTGCGATTTAAAATGAAACTTCACCCAAAAACGTTCGCCTTTGGCATTCCAAAGTGAAAATGTGTGTGAGCCATAACCGTGCATTTGACGGTAATTCGCAGGGATACCACGATCTGACATTAAAATCGTCACTTGATGCATCGCTTCTGGGTTTTGTGCCCAAAAATCCCACATGGCCTGTGGATCTTTTAAATTAGTTTGCGGATGACGCTTTTGGGTATGAATAAAATCTGGAAACTTTATCCCATCGCGTAAAAAGAATGTCGGGGTGTTATTACCCACAATGTCATGATTACCGCGAGCGGTATAAAAACGTAAGCCAAAACCGCGAGGATCGCGTTCTGCATCTGCTGATCCCATTTCGCCGCCTACGGTAGAGAAGCGCACGAAAGTTTCAGTTTGCTTACCCACACCGTTAAAATGATCTGCAATCGTATATTCACTTAAATCTTTAGTCAGTGTAAAAGTACCATATACACCAGTACCTTTTGCATGAACCACACGCTCAGGAATGCGCTCACGATTAAAGTGGGCTAGCTTTTCGATAAGATGCCAATCCTGAAGTAACAAAGGGCCTCTTTCACCGGCAGAAAGCGAGTTTTGATCATCTGCTATGGGTGCGCCATTTTGGCTTGTTAAAAAATGTGAATTGTTCATATTTTCTCTCCTAATTACTTGCAAGTAACCATTGTTCAATTAAGTCATAAACGGTTGCCATGTTGCTTACCTCGGCTATCGTTATCGTATAAAGCGATAATAGAGCAATCAGGCAAACATAAAAAGCGATTAAAAACGATAATAGCAATCGTCTAAAGTAATCAGGATTTGATGATTTAAAGTAAAAATCGATTTGAAGTGTAATAAAAAGCCGAAGCATGCTTCGGCGTTTGGGTAAAATAATGAGGTTATTTTGAAGGCGGTTCCACGATTGGATCGCGATATAATTTCACTAAATAATAAGCATCAATTAACACAATGAAAAAATTGACTAATGCCACAGGAATAGCATCAATAGCTAGGCCATAAGCAACAAACAAAACTGCACCGACTAAATTCCACCAGCGAAGTTTTTTGATATTAGCCATCATTAAAGAAATGGCAACTACAACAGAGGCAAGATATCCCACCCATTCCCAAATTGTTGCGGTATCCATAGTTACTCCAAAAAAACGTTCATTGATTGAGTATAGCTTATTCCAATACGCAAAAATTAACGTTCAACAACCGCCGCAGTCATCCGTGAAATACAACACAAATCATTAGCACTGTTATGCACTAAAATTTCCCATACCGAGCTTCGCTTGCCAATATGAACGGGTCTAGCCGTTGCTGTTAAAGTGCCATTACGTGAAGCTTTTAAGTGATTAGCGTTTATCTCTTGGCCTACACAATAGAATTTAGTGAAATCGACAACAAAGTTAGCAGCATAACTCGCTACGGTTTCTGCTAATGCCACATTTGCGCCACCATGGACAATGCCTAATGGATTATGCACACTGGGATCCGCTGGCATAGTTGCTTTCATATAATCATCACCTATTTCGGTGATCTTAATGCCCAGCGTTCGCATAAGGGTGCCTTTACCGTTCATCCCTGCGTCTAAGCGCTCACAATCTTCCAGTGTGACTTCTCTAAACCAAATACTCATTGAATACATCCAGTTAACAATTATGCTTCCAGTGTACTGTGAGATGAAGTAAGAAGAAACTGCTAAAAATAGTGTAACGGGCATTATGACCAAAAAGGTTCTTTGCAACTCAATTTGACACTCATAATAATTTTAATAATAAGGTTGATTACATATATCTAGGACCCGAGCGATGATCACGGTGAAATCTATACTGGTTGATCAACATCATTAATTTGCAAAATGAACTTAGTAACATGCGTTAGATATAGAAAAGCAAAAAGGGAGCACTTAGCTCCCTTTGAAAAACACTGATATTAAATCAATGAATTAAAACTGCGCTACTAATGGATCTGAGCACAAAGTACTAGATGTTTGACAGATTTTATAAGTGACTGAACTTGCTGATACACTAAAGCGATCACGGTAGCGTCCATCATTATCTGTAGTGGCAATCATCTCACCATCACGATAAATATCCACACTTTCACCTAATGCACCATTCCAGGTTAGATCAACTAACGCACTGCCACGTCTTGACACCATAGTTCGAATCACGTCCGCTTCAATAACATGCTCAAACACTTCGACATCAGTACTAATGGCATTTTCATTACCTTCTGCATCCGTTACTGTTAAGCTAACTGAGTAAACACCTGCTGCAGAATAAGTATAAGTTGGACTGACATCCGCAGAAGTTGAGCCATCACCAAAGTCCCAAGCGTAAGTGGTAATATCATCATTAGCATCTGAACTTGTATCTGTGAATGTAACATTCAAGCCATCAACAACATAATCAAAACCAGCTATAGGTGCCGCAGGAGCTGCATCGCCTAGTCCTGATATTGTTAATCCCCAGTTGTTTAATGTCCCGACATCAGCCCCAACATTGTCAGACACGGATAATGTCCAATCACCCATGGCCATTTCACCATTGAAAGCACTTAAATCCCAAGATTTAACAATATCATCTGCACTGCCACCTTCGCGGTTATGTAAAACTGATTCAGTACCCGTTGGTGAAGTTAAAGTGACCACTAAATCACCGATCCAAGTATGAGAAATGTCAACACTTGCTGTTAAACCAAATACAGCGATATCATCTGGTACATTAATCGTGCTCGAAATACCAGCAGAATCATTATCCGGAATCGCGACCGCATTGTCATTTCTATATGGGAAGTCAGTTAACCCTTGTGGATAAACGGCTAAAGCTACAGATTTAGTTTTAACAGAGGCACCATCATCACCTGTGACAGTGATAACATAATCACCCCATGCTGCATTTGAGTCAGTGCTAACATCAACACTAAAATCATCACCTGCACCAACACTATTACTTGATAAACTCACACCATTTAAGCTAGGAGTAACATCAACAGTTAATGCTACTGTTGCATCCCATCCTGCAATGCTGCCTAGGTTAAAGTCATAGCTAACGGCACTGCCTGCTTCAACTTGTTGTGAAGCTGGGGAAACGGTGAAACGAAATCCTGGAGCTGGGTTAGCAGCATCTAGTGCAGAAGCTACATTTAATCGAGTTCCAGCAACGGTAAGCCCAGTTAAAGCGGCATTAGCATCACCCGACACCATAAGTAACTCTTTCATTTCGATTGGAGTAAGATCTGGATTAAGCGACCACACTAATGCTGCAGCACCTGTTACATGCGGCGTAGCCATAGATGTGCCAGAATAGGTATCATAACCACCTCCTGGAACGGTAGATAAAATAGCCGACCCTGGAGCCCCCATATCGACACTGGTTGGCCCCCACTGAGAGAAACTTGACATATTGTCATTACGATCGGTACTGGCAATGGCCATAACGGCATCTGAATCATAACTTGCTGGGTAACTTGGAGTGACGTCGTTATCATATGCGTCGTTACCTGCGGCAGCGACAAATAAAATACCTGCATCTCCAGCACTCTCGATAGCATCTTTTAATGCCTGACTGAAACCGCCACCGCCCCAAGAGTTATTAGTCGCTTTAACATCAATACCATGATTTAGTTTTAGGTTAGTCATGTAGTCAATACATGCAATTGCACCAGCGGTTGAACCTGAGCCATTTTCATCCAAGAACTGACAACCAATAATACTGACATCCCAATTGACACCAACTACACCGACCCCATTATTCCCTTTAGCCCCAATAGTGCCTGACACATGTGTTCCATGGCCATTACCGTCCATTGGGTCACCATTATTCGCATTTGCGTTATAACCGTGAATATCATCGATAACACCATTACCATCATCATCAATGCCGTTTCCTGCTATTTCGCCTGGGTTGACCCACATGTTGGCTTGTAAATCTGGATGGTTATAATCCACACCAGTATCAATCACACCAACTACAACATTACTGTCACCTGTAGAAATATCCCATGCCGCCACAGCATCAATATCGGCTCCCGATACACCACCGCTTTGACCTGTGTTATGTAACCCCCAAAGGTCAACAAAACTTGGGTCATCCGGCACCCCTATTGCCCGAACAATATAGTTAGGCTCGGCATATTTAACCGCGGGATGCTTGCTGATCATTTTGATCGCTTTTTGAATGTCAGCACCATTTTTTAAACTTAACCGAGCTAATTTTCCGTTGAGTAAATGACTGAATTTATCATCTACACCATCAGCGTTAACATCTTTAATCGTTGCACCAACCAACTTTTGGGCTGTTGAACGCTCAAATTTTGTTGCGTTGTCTTTATAGACAACCAAGATCGTATCTTGCTGGTAAGTTACTGCTTGCTTAGCCATCACTGGCACTGCAGATGTCATTGCCATTGCTGATGCGATAGCTAAAGCAACGGGTGTTATTTTAATCGACATATACTGGTTTCCTATCGTCCTTATTGATTCCAGAACCGGTAAAGCTAAATACGTTAACAAATGTCTCTATAGACTCAGGGTACACGATTTATCCGGCAATATTTTTGCACCAAGATTGTTGCCACATGCAAGGTTATTTGGAAAGTATGAGTTAGAAAAATACAACTTAACTACTAACCTAATTGACCTAACCCATAAGAGCTACCCACCAACAAAACAAACTCTAAGTAACTGTAATTGATAAATAAAATTAAAAAAATCATCTTTGAAACTCTAAATTATTCTTAAAAATAAATACCCATTCGTTTAATTGATATGCGTGTGCAGAGTCCGTAAGTTGGTCGGGTCATTTGACTCGTTCTAGTGAGTCATCGCCGCTACGTTTCACGTAATGCAAAGGAGTGTTCATGCTGATTTCGATGAAAAAAACGTTATCCATCACTCTCCTGCTGTCCAGCTTTGCAATGTCGGCCTATGCACATGAAGGTAAAAAAGATCCTCTTTTTGATGCTGATTTACCTATCACATTGCAAACCTTGTTAGAGAATAATAATCGTGGAGACATGATTAATATCATCCAACTCGGCATGTTAAACCAAGCAAGCATTTTGCAAGATGGAGAGTTAAATCACGCCTCTGTATTGCAGCTTGGGGACAACAATCAGGCACACATTGCGCAATATGGCGTGAATAATGAAATAGAGCTGTTACAAGCAGGCGAGCAAAATAATGCTTCGATAATCCAAACAGGAAATGATAATCAAGCACAATTAAGTCAACTAGGAAGTGCAAATTTTTCAATTGAACAGATTGCAGATGGTGCTGCAATCACAATAACGCAATATTAAACAGGGAGCGTCACATGAAATCGCAAGCAACTAAAACGTTATTAGCATTAGCCATTACTGCAGGCTTATCTTCAACAGCTTTTGCTAGTGAAGTCAGCAATATCTCAATTATGCAAGCAGGTGTTGGCCAAGATGTAAAATCAGAACAAACGGGTATTTTAAATCAATCAATCGCCAACCAAACTGGTAATGATCAAACCGCGACCATTTCTCAAAATGGTGTATGGCTAGAATCTTACGTGACATCAACTGGTGATGAAAATGACGTCGAAGTGACTCAAACTGATGACTGGCATATTTCTAATGTTGCATTAGAAGGAAATGAGAACTCGACAATCGTAACTCAAGATGGCTTCCTTAACCAAAGTGATGTAGAGGTTGTTGGCAATGTCAATATGGTGAATGTTGAGCAAAGCGGTGGTCTTAACGAAAGCAATATTGAACTGATTGGCGACGCAAACACTGCCACCGTTTCACAAGTGGGTGACGATAACTTTGCTGTTTTCCGAGTTCAAGGAAATGATAATGATGGTGACATCACTCAATTAGGTAATGGAAACCAAGCCGGTTTAATCGCCCTGGATTTTACGCCTAATATTGGTAACAACAACGATGTTACGACATACCAAGAAGGCAGCAGTAATATTGCAGGTGTTCGCGGTATAGCTGGTGACAACAATACCGTCGACATTGAACAAATTGGAAATTTGAACACAGGCTTTATTTACGCACTTGAAGGTTCAGATAATGATATTAGTATTGAACAAGAAGGTGATGGAAACGTTGCTGTTTTAGAGTTTACTACTGGTGATGACAATGATGTTGAAATTGACCAAGAAGGCCAATCGAATTCAGTTGGCGACACTTTGATTGCTGTCGTTGAAGGTAATGATAACAATATCGATATAGAGCAAGAAGGTGATGTTAACCAGGCTGAATTTGAAGTCTTGGGCGATGATAATGATGTCGATCTTGACCAAGAAGGCAATGCTAACTATGCCGGATTTGTGACTTACGGTAATGACAACGATTTTAATTTACTATCAGATGGTAACGATAATACAATTTTTGCACTCTCACTTGGCGATGATAATGATATCGAAATTGACCAAGAAGGCGATATGAACTTTGCATTAGTTGAAACCATAGGCAGCGATAATGAAGTTGATGTTGAACAAGATGGTAATAGCAATGAAGCATTAGTTTCAGTTATAGGTGAATCAAATACTCAAATAGATGTGACCCAGTCTGGTGACTTAAACTTGGTTGATTTACTTGTTGCTGGTAACGAAAATCTCGTTGATATCATGCAATCAGGTGATGGTAACTGGGTTGGCGGTGAAATGGATGGTGCATTTGCCATTACAGGTGACAATAATAGCTTTATCGTATCTCAAACGGGCAACGATAACATCGTAACTGGTTCACAATCAGGTGCAGACAATACAATTAGTGTGACGCAAGTCGGTGACTTCAATAGTGCGACTGTTATTCAAAACTAAATAACACTCACGATATAAACCAAAAGGGAGCTATTGCTCCCTTTTTTAACCTGTTTAATTCGTAATTAATTGACTAACTCAAAATGAGTTTGATACGTTTGTGCCCAACGTAATAATTCGACCCGATTTCGAGATTGGGTTTTACGGAAAATAGACGAAATATGCGCTTTAACTGTGTGTTCACTGATGCATAAACGATGGGCAATTTCTTTGTTACGCGCACCACTGGAAACCAATTGAATAATAGTTCTTTCTCTATTGGTAAGCATTTGTAGCATTGCGACAGTATCTTCAGGAATTTCGTTGTTATTATCGAGCTTTTGTACCAGTCGTCTAAACATCTTGCTGATTAAAGGCCTGTCGTACCAAAGTTCATCTGATACCATTTTACGTAAACCCGTTAACATTAAATCCATTCGTTGATCGGCATACAATAGTCCACGCACACCTAAAAGCAAAGCCGACTCTTGGTCTAATGAGCCCCGCTCCACTTGATACAAAGCGACCGGTACATGGTTAACAATACGAGAGACAAGTAAAGGGATGCCTTTATTATCTAGCGCCGCTCCTTTTTGGGCGACCAGATAAAAGCTATTGGATTTTTTTTCTAATTCTAATTCACCAGCATGCTTAACAATGCGGGTCTTCAATCCAATAGACTCAGCAAGAATAGCTAAATGGCATGGGGCAGACAATTGATGTAAAAACACCAACTCATACGTAGTTGAGCTCATTACTCTTCTCCCTGAAAAGTTTTATTACGTTCAAGCACACTATTTATCATACGTTGGTTTCAACTTCATGAATATTTAATAGGCTAAAGCATTAGCACTCAAACATCGTCCTAAATTTATTTTATACCCAAAGAATGTAACAATGCCAGATACAATTGCCCAAGATGAAGACAATAGGTGTAAACATTGTAAATTGAGCAACAACCATAGTAGAAAGCAACTAGAGAGTAGGTGTTTTTGATCAGTAAAAAGTATGAATAAGCATTTTGACTGACGAAAATTCATTTTTACCGCCTTCATACGGTTTACTTTATACGACTCATTTGGCGATTATGCAGACGAGTTAACAACAGTAATCCACAAATGCCGCCAATTAATGCTAAAAACATATCAGATTGAGTATCCCATACATAACCTTGCGTGCCTAAAAAGGCTTCTGCATCTTCACCGGTTGCGGCTGCAACCCACCACTCTATAAGCTCATAAAAAGCAGAGAATGCAAGCACAAAACACACAGACAAAAACTGACACCATGCGCCTACCTTTAACACACCATTACGTAACATGATTTCTCTTGCAAGGATTACTGGCACAAATCCCTGGGCAAAATGACCGACTTTATCATAGTTATTACGCTCGCTGCCCATCACTTGTGCAAGCCAATCAAATAAAGGGACTTCTGCATAAGTGTACCTCGCTCCAACAAACAACACGATACAGTGAGCAAGGATCAACCAGTAAGCCAGTGAGGTAAATTGAAAACGATTACGCGTTGCCAACAAAAGTACCACAGCAAGAAGTGCGGGTATCGCTTCTAACCACCAAGTGAACATATCTTTAGGATCACTAACCGACCAAAGCAATACCGCAGCATAAATGACTATCCATATAATTTTATTATGCAATGTAAATTCCTCTTATTCGATATTGTTCTAAAATTAGAATATTAACTTTAGCCATCTAGCCCTCCACAATGTGCAAAAAAAGTGCTACTTTGGCTATGCGTTGGAAGTCGCATATTTTCCCAAAGTAGAACAGACCTCACCTACTTTAACAAAAGTAGGTAATTTGACGTCGCTTGGGAGCTGATATCAATAGTAAACTAACTGATATCATAAGCATAAGTACTTTAGGTACTAAAATCAGCAATTACACATTAGAGGGTACCCATATCATGGCGAAACATTCGCTTGACAAGGATAAGATAAAAATCCTGCTGTTGGAGGGCGTCCACCAAAGTGCGGTAGATGTACTAGAAAGAGCAGGCTATACCAACATTGAGTATCACAAAGCCTCATTAGATGAGAGCCAATTGCTTGAATCTATCAAAGATGCACATTTTGTAGGGTTACGCTCTCGTACTCAATTAACTGCTGAAGTGCTTAACCAAGCTGAAAAACTGGTTGCTATTGGCTGTTTTTGTATTGGCACAAATCAAGTGGATTTAGCCGCTGCCGAAAAACTCGGTGTACCAGTTTTTAACGCGCCGTTTTCTAACACTCGCAGCGTCGCTGAATTAGTGATTGGTGAAATCATCATGCTAATGCGCGGCATTCCGCAGCGTAATGCTCAATGTCACCGTGGTGGCTGGCTAAAAAGTGCCAATGGCAGTGTCGAAGTGCGCGGTAAAACACTGGGTGTGATAGGTTATGGTCACATAGGTACTCAGTTAGGTATCTTAGCTGAAACACTTGGTATGCGAGTGATTTTCTTCGATATTGAAGATAAATTACCGCTTGGTAATGCTTCTCAAGTACACAGTTTAGAAACGCTTTTAGCTACGGCAGATGTGGTCAGTTTACACGTACCTGAAACTCCACAAACTAAAGATATGTTCGGTGCTAAAGAGTTCAGCCAAATGCGTCAAGGTAGTTTCTTCATCAATGCGTCACGCGGCACAGTGGTAGACATTGAAGCCCTTGCTGAAGCGGTTAAGTCTGAGCACATTGCTGGCGCAGCTATTGATGTATTCCCCGTTGAGCCAAAATCAAATGATGACGAGTTTGTTAGCCCATTACGTGGTTTAGACAATGTGTTACTGACACCTCATATTGGTGGCAGTACAGCAGAAGCTCAGGAAAACATTGGTATTGAAGTGGCAGGGAAACTGGCTAAATACTCAGATAATGGTTCAACGGTATCTGCCGTTAACTTCCCTGAAGTATCACTAGCACAACATGCTGGCGCCTCACGCTTATTACACATTCACCACAACCGTCCTGGTGTGTTGATTAAAATTAACCAAGCTTTCTCAGCAAAAGGCATTAACATTGCCGCTCAATACCTGCAAACGACAGCAGAGATTGGTTATGTGGTAATGGAAGTCGATTCAGACCAAGCTGAAGAAGCATTAGTCGAACTGAAGCAAATTGACGGGACTATTCGTACCCGCGTATTGTTTTAAAATCGAAAACTTAGCTCACAATGTTCATAAAACGGCTACTTAGGTAGCCGTTTTTATATCTATCCCCTTTTGAGTGATCAGAGTTTGGGCTACACTGCTGGCATTATGTTGCTGTTTCACAGGAAATCGTATGAGCCTTTCAATAATTAAACCCGATTGGGCCCTCACCCAAGAAACTCCCTCACTGATGCTAGCTAACCTAAATCACTTAGGATTAATTGAAGTGACCGGAGAGCAAGCTCGTAGTTTCATTAATGGTCAAGTTACCACAGAAATTGTCTCACTAAATGCTGATCAATGGCGCTGGGGTGCCCATTGTGATCCTAAGGGTAAAATGATTGCTAGCTTTCGTACATTTAGCATCAATGAAGCCCTTTATATGATGATGCCAACTGACACGTTAGCGGTTGGATTACCCCAGTTAAAGAAATATGCCGTTTTCAGCAAAGCTGAATTAGCTGATGTATCAGCTAATTGGCAACTCATCGGTATTGCAGGTAATGAAGCTAGCAGGTTTGTTGAAAAGCACTTTGGCAACATTGATGCAGAGCTCACACAGGTTGATGGCGGCGTGGTACTAAAAGATAACAATCGCTATATCGTGATGTTGTCGGCAGATAAAGCGCAGGCACTTTGCCAAGATCAACCTGTGTTTGATGCAACAGCTTGGCAAGCTCAAGAAATTAAAGCGGGTTACCCTAATATACCAGCAGCACACTCTAGCCAATATGTGCCGCAAATGTGTAATGTTCAAGCCATTAATGGCATTAGCTTTACCAAAGGTTGCTACATGGGGCAAGAAACTATCGCCCGTATGAAGTATCGCGGTGGTAACAAGCGCGCCTTGTATATTTTGGCTGGCAACACCAATCAAATGTTGACGATTGACTCGGCCATTGAGATTGCGCTTGAAGATGGCTTTCGTAAAGTGGGTAATATTATTGAGTTTGTCCAACAAGGTGATCAAGTGCTGCTAACCGCTGTGTTAGCCAATGACACTGAAGCGGATGCGACTTTGCGTATTGCTGGTGATGAACAATCTAGTTTATCAGTGCAGGCACTGCCTTATTCGTTAGAAAATTAGGCTGAATGGTTTAATACAACTCGCAGAACTTTGGCGTTGAGCGTGAATTAGCGACTTGATTAGATAAAGTGTAATTGACACTTTGCTGATATAAGTCGCTTTTTAAATCAGAAAAAGCCAACTATATTTTAGGTTAATTTACCTTACCTAGAGCCATTAACACCGCATTTACACTAATTAGCGTTAAATGGGCTTAACGATACATTCTGGAAGGTTCTGTGCGTGAATGTTATAAATTAGACTTAATCTCTGTTTTTGAGTCTGAATATAGCCAACGAACAAACTGGCTAAATGGATAGAAAAATAAACAAAACACCCCTGCACTTGTTAATATTTGTACAATATCAAATGAATCAATAAAGTACACATAAGGCAGTTCTATATCACTCATTATGTAAGCAGATAACCCACTAGCAAACAAAGTGGACACATCACTAGCAAAATTAGGGGCCTCTGCGTTCGATTTTTGATTTAGACATTTGCATTGGCCTTTAACCTTGACCAATTTTGAATAGTGCCCACAAAATAGAACACACCGATACCGAAACAAATACTTGAACTAACAGCCCAAAACGTCAGACTATTTTCGGGAAACATCGGCATTATCACAACAAATGCAACACCGCGAATTAAATAAACAAAAGAGATAATCAGTAATCCAAACCTTAAAAAAGGCAACTTAGGAATCACTTTAGCGCCAGACAAACCATATAAAGACCAGATAGTTAAGACTAACACAATAAAAGATGTCACCGCAGTTGGATACCAATCCCCCTTTTCAGCCATCTTAGCCATTTGCTCACCAGCACCCAAAAAACGATACCAACTACCACCAAAAATGATACAACCTAAATGAGCTAAAGCAGCTGATGCGCTGGAAATTGCACCCAAAATTAAAAATGTATTCTTCCCTGAAACCACAATGCATACCTCAATATTTTACAAATTAAGTATAAAGCCACAATAGTAATCATATTCGCAATATTGAGTAAACGTTAAATCTCAACACTGTAAACAGATATCCGCTCCAATCATCAGCATAATGTCAGTTAACTCATTCTACAAATTTATGTTTGCATTGTATTAACTTAACCCACCTTCATCCTTTGCAACATCTACCACATTAAAAATGCACATAAAAAAACCGAATGAGTTAAGTCATTCGGTTTTTGCTCAGCCTCAACATTTATGTTACTTCAATTGACTATCCAAAAAAGCCGCTAGCGATTTGTACAAATGATTACGTACTTTTTCACCTCGCATAGAATGCTTTGACCCTGGGTAATCGATCATTTGAAACAACTTACCTTCATCCTGAAGCGCTTTATATACTCGAGTACTGTTTTCAAACAACACATTGTCATCCGCCATACCGTGATACATCAATAAACCAGACTGATAATTTGCCACATAAGGTAAAACACTCGCAGCATCATAACCCTGCTTATTGGTGTCAGGATTGCCCATGTAACGCTCGGTATAATGGCTATCATATAAACGCCAATCGGTAACAGGTGCGCCCGATATTGCGGCTTTAAAGTAGTCAGGGGCCTTAAATTGACTCATTAATGCCATGTAACCACCATAACTGTGACCATAAATCGCCACATTATCGTCATCAATAAACGGCAAACTACGCAGATAATCTACACCCGCTTTTTGATCGCGTACCTCTGCATCACCCATGTTTTGGTAAATCACATATTCGAACTTTGTGCCGCGATGGGCTGAGCCACGGTTATCTAATTGGAACACCGCATAACCTTGCTGCAATAAATACTGAGTAAAGTAGTCAGCCTCGCTCCAAGCATTCACCACCAATTGAGCATGTGGGCCACCATATACTCGCACTACTACAGGATATTGTTTATTGCTATCAAAGGGTGTGGGCTTAAATAAACGGTATTGCAGTGTTTGGCCATCATCCGCTTTAATATGACCAAACTCAGGCATTTGCCACTTACCAGCAAAATCATGCAGAGGGTGTGAGGAGTTAACTTCATTTTGATCAACCCAAGCAAGATTTTTACCGTTTTGATCATGCAAACTGATTTGCGGTGGCTGTTGTAAACTGCTGAAGTAATCTAAGTAAACAGGTTTGTTTTCCGCGAACACACTGTCATGCATACCTGAACGTTGGCTAATGCGTTCAATGCTTTCGCTACCCGTTACTAAGTTGACTCGATATAAATGACGCTCAACCACGCTGTCTTTTCGGCCAGAAAAATATAACCAACCTTGTTGTTCATCAATGTACTCAACACTGTCGACCACCCATTCTCCTTGTGTCAACTGGCGCACTAATTTACCGGTTAAATCAAACAAGTAAAGGTGATTAAAACCATCACGCTCAGATGCCCAAACCAAAGCGGGCTGCTGCTTCAAAAAGTGCAAATCATGATGTAAGTTAACCCAAGCCTTGCTTCGTTCTGTTACCAGTGTGTCAATTTTAGTAAGCTTATTAATATCCACTACGCGTAAATCTAGCGCTTGCTGATCACGGCTTTGCCATTGAAATGACAAATGCTGGCTGTCTGGTAACCATTTAACGCGCGGTAAATAGATATCTTTATCTTTTCCTAAATCAATCCAGCGCGTCTGTTTATCTGCGACATTGACGACGCCAAGCTCAATCACTACGTTAGGCTTACCTGCATAAGGATAGCGTTGCTCGGTAAGTTTAATGCCATCGGCATAGATTTCATTGCGAGTCACCAGCTCAACACCCGACTCATCAATACGGGTAAAGGCAATATGTGACTCATCTGGCGACCACCAATAGCCCGTCATGCGATCCATTTCTTCTTGAGCCACAAACTCTGCCATGGCATTTTTGATCGGTCCTTTGCCATCTTGGGTTAATGCGGTGAGTTGTTTGGTGGCTAACTGTAAGATAAACAGGTTTTGATCGCGCACAAACGACACATAATTCGCTTTTGGCGATAAGCGAGCATCAGTGACAAACCCTTCACCCGTATCCAGTAAATTGACAGCGGCGGTGTTAACATCGAATAAATACAACTGACCCGAAGCAGGAATTAAAATGGATTGACTATCATCAGCCCAAAAGTATTCCATAATGCCCTGACCATAAATACGCTGACGTTCGCGGCGGGCTTTTTCTTCGTCCGACAGCTCACCTGCCACTAATTTATCGGCATCGATTAAGCGACTGCGTTTTCCGCTAGCAATGTCCATTTGCCATAAGTCATAAAAACTTTGATCGCTGTCTCTGCCGGCAAGATAAGTTACCCTTTTACCATCTGGCGATAAACTTAACCCTCTTGGGCTTGCGCCTGCCAATGCAGGTGAAGCATGAATACGTTCAATGGTTAATGGCTGATTTCCTCCCGCTAATCCCTTAAGAGGTAAAGTGGTATTAAAGGGAGAATTATTGGCAGTTGATGCTGAATTTACTAAGGTCATTTGTGTGGCCATAAGTGCAGGGGGAGTGAACAACAAAGGCAGCGCATAAAAAGCGGCATAAGCGTGTTGCTTCCAAGTAGGGGTCATTATTATTTTCCTGAATTTATTTATCCTGACATTTTGCCTGAATTAATCTTAAAACGAAAATGCCGCATCAGGCGCTGAAATTAGCGCCATTGTAGGGTATGATCAGCCGCAATTATATTATTCTAAAAATCAACGACCTTAACCTCAAAACTTGTCATAGGAATAACCATGCAGACTTTGGCACAAACCCTTACATCACAAGCAGTAAATAGCTCGCTTACGGCATTACTATTAACCTTGGCTAATACCTCTAAAGCAATTAGTGGTGCGGTACGTCATGGCGCACTAGCTGGCGTATTAGGTGCAACAGAGCAAGAAAACGTACAAGGTGAAACTCAAAAGAAACTGGATGTCATCACCAACGATATGCTTAAAGATGCTTTAAAAGCAGACGGTAACGTTCGCGGTTTAGCGTCTGAAGAAGAAGACTATGTCGTAGAAGTGAGTAAGCAAGGTGAATACCTGGTGTGTTTTGACCCGCTAGATGGCTCATCAAACATTGATATCAATTCACTTGTGGGGACGATTTTTTCAGTATTACCAGCAACAGATGGTGAATTGAACGAACAAAGTTTTTTACAAGCAGGTCGTCAGCAAGTTGCTGCGGGTTATGTGTTATATGGCCCATCAACCATGATGGCATTAACCACAGGTAAAGGAACACAGTTTTATACTTTAGATCCTGACCGTGGCGAGTTTTTATTGACCAATGACAAAGTAGTCATTACGCCTGATACCGCAGAGTTTGCCATTAACATGTCCAATCAGCGTTTTTGGGAAGCCGCAATGCAAACTTACATTGCTGATTTACTGCTGGGTAAAATTGGCCCTCGCGAGCAATCATTCAATATGCGTTGGATAGCCGCTATGGTGGGTGACGTGCATCGTGTTTTATGCCGCGGTGGTATTTTCACTTACCCTACTGACAACAAAAATCCCGCAAAACCGTTCAAGTTACGCTTGATGTATGAAGCCAATCCTATGGCATTTTTAGTCGAGCAAGCTGGCGGCAAAGCTTCTACCGGTTATGAAACCATTATGGATATTCAACCAACTGAAATTCACCAACGGGTTGCCGTCATTTTAGGCAGCCGTAATGAAGTGGATATGTGCTTAAGTTACCATGGACTGGATTACAGTGAAGAGCCAACTATCGATTAATTGTATCGATGTAGTCTGCTTTAATTAACAAAAAACCGCTATTTATTAGCGGTTTTTTATTCAAAAATAAAAGCCAATTAATAAAATCATGCCATTAGGCGCTTTTGTCAATTCGATGTGGCGCTTCGGTTTGATCAACAATGGTTAATACCGCGGTGTCGCCCACCACATTACAAGAAGTCAGTACCATATCGATGATGCGGTCTAGTGCCGCCACAATGGCAAACGCTTCAACGGGTAAACCCATTTGATGAATTAACACACCAATCATCACCATACCACCACCAGGCACACCTCCTGCGCCAACAGACAATAAAAACACACTGAACAATAATGCAGGAATTTGATCGCCGCTGATCGGTACACCAAATGCGTTAGCCACGAAGAAAATAGCGATGGTAATGTAAATTGACACCCCACCCATGTTCATGGTTGCCCCTAACGGTACACCAAAACCCGCTACGGCTTTGCTCACGCCAAGCTTATCAGTCAAGGTACGCATGGTGACTGGGATGGTAGCATTTGATGATGCTGTAGACAGTGAAAATAGAATTTGCTCTTGGGTTTTTTCACGGAAAGTTTTAGCCGATACTTGGGTAAATAAACTGACTGAATAAGGGTAAACCACAAAAATCCACAGTAGTAGCAACCCTAAAATCAGAACCAAATACTCGACAACACTGACAAAGGTTTCCGGTGCTAACGTGGCAGCTAGCTTAAACATCAGCGCAAAAACACCAATAGGAGCAAGGCTCATGACCACTGAAATTAACCGCATCATAATTTTATTGGCAGTTTGAAATCCCTTCACCGCCCCATCGACCACAGATCCCATAGACTTCATCACGCCGCCCAATAGCAAAGCCATAAAAATCACCTGAAGCATATTGCCAGAGGTAAAGGCGGAGAATGGATTATTAGGCACAATGCTAACTATGAGACTAACCAGATTGGGTAATTCGGTGGCCGTTATCACCGCAGTATCACTGCTAGTCATATCCACCCCTTTGCCAGGTTCGATAAGCATAGCAACGGCAAAGGCAGCTAAGATAGCCACAACAGTATTGATAATGTAAAAACCGAAGGTTTTGCCCCCTAAACGGCCAAAACTTTTTAAATCCTGCAGCTCACACACACCGCATACAATACTCACGAACACCAAAGGTACCACTAGCATCATGATCATATTGACGAACATTGTGCCAATGCCGCTAGCAATATTAACCAATGTGTCAGAGAAAAATGTCACATCGGCTAAGGCAAATTGTACAATGCTGCCTAAAATAACCCCCAAAAAAAGTCCCGCAAAAATACGAGCTGATAACGACTTCATCATTTGCTTGTTTATCCTGTTATTGCCTTTTATTCACTCAGGCTTGTTGTTTTAGTGCCAAGATACTGAGCCATCAAAAGTCAGATTTCAATGCATCATCGAATAAAATATCCCATTTAGCCACGAAAAATACTGAAATAGTAATTAAACCATTGATTTTTAATCGCTAAAAAATATAACAAGATAATATGACTATGTTAATCAAGACCCTACAGCATAATCATTTACTTAGGTTCAATTAAACGTCACAACGACAACTAAAAAGACGAATGAAGAGGCATTAATGTTAGTGGAAGTTTATGAGCTAACATATGTTGCTGTTTGATGCTGATACGATATTGTTGCAAGCAGTTTGCTAAATTATGCCATTGATGTAACTCGGCTTTGTTGAGATAGCGTTGCTGGCGCCATTGCTTGTCAAAGTCGTCTGCATCATTGAACTTCAGTAACGACTGAATAGCATCATCAGCCAATACTGGCGCAATGAGATAACCACAGCCTTGCAATAAATGGGCAATTTGAATGCCTGCGGGGTCTAAGTCGGTAAACGCGCCAACTTTAATCCTAGTTTGTAGTACTTCATGCCGTGCAATTTCAGCCAATAAACGTTTACAGCCTGCTGGTGAATGCGCCCCGCTACCTCGATACACCACCATAGCCTGCTCAAACACGCTGGCGAGGCTCTCATCCAATGAAAACTGAGTGATGTCATCAAAGCTGTCTAGATTTTCTACCACAATAAGATGCTGTAACTGAGCATCTGCGCAAATAGTGACAGCCTGCTCAACCGTCATTCTTAGACTATATTGCTCGGCTAAGGGTGAGTAACAATCTTGGGGGAGATGAACTAAAACATAATTAGCATCAGGACGGATATTAGCGTACTTCTCTTTTTTACCCTGAGTAGCCAATGTATTTCTTGGTTGATTAAAATTGACATTCTGCACATCAAAGCCAGTATCAAGCTGTGCCATTTCACGCAGTAAATCGTGGTCTTTACCACTGAAAGACAGGTATTTATTTGCACCATCAGGCTCACCGATGGCGAATAGATCAAATATGTTCTGCCAATTTAGGGTGAACTTAGTCCGTGGCGATCGGTTAATCACCACGGTTTGTATTGCATTAAACTGTGTCTTGCTCAGCTTAGCCATAAGCTAGGCCAACCAGAGTTCAACATCAGTGACAATAAAGTTACCGGTGTAAACAGGGTGAGGCTTACCTATCGGTTCCAATTCAAAATATTGTTTGTGTTCCATAGGTAGCGCTTCGTAACCACCAATAACCTGATAAAGCCAGCTTTCACTATCCCAATCGAGTTGCTGTTGTTGCAAGTACTCAAGTGCGGATTGGCGTAACCCTGAATCAATAATGGCGCAGAAATATTCATCCACGGCCACTTTTAGTGGGTTGTCTGGAATATCAAAATCCTCGGTTTCACTCATTTCAAAGGTGACATGAGTATCACGCGGCACAACAATTCGTTCATCACGGCTAATGGCTTTAATTTGTGCCACCATTTGCAGCAATTCAAACTCATGGTGAGGATTGCTGATATCAACGTGAGCAGGCTTTAAAATGGCCTCGGCATAATTAAATAATGCGGGGATTTTGTTATGGGCCACATGGTTTTCGGGCTGATAGTCAGGATGTAAATCAGTGTGCAGTAACCAGCCTTTTAATAAACGTGTACGGCCTTGAATTTGTCTAAAGCGACCCAGTAACTCTAACAACCTGCCCTGAACCACACTCAACTCTTGAGTACAGTAGCTTAAGGTATCTTGCAGACTAGTCATTAATAAACGGCGCAGCTCGCGTATATCGCCAGCAATTTCACCTAGTTCACTAAACTGGAACATTTCCAGCCCATTTAATAATTCAGTGACCTGGCTTTGGGCTAATTCGTTCTCGCGAATTTTGGCATTCACAGTACCCACATAACCAAACTCGTTATTAATTCGCCCCCACAATACACGAATGGAATATCGTAAACTGTCGGTAAAGCTGTAAACGTGTTCACTTAAGTCGGCTAAGTATGCTTCTGCCGCACTATAATCAACATTATAACGCGCTTCTTTATAGTGATCGGCTAAGGTTTTAATTGTAGCAAGCGCCGAGCCGACGTTAGAGTCGATTTGACGATTACGCTCATCACTTAAGCCTTCTTCTAGCAATGCACGCACAGATCGCTTTAAGCGTAATGCTTGATCGGGTTCTGGACGCCACAGTAAACCACTTTTTTTAAGCTTTTCAATCACCGCAGGATCGTGGCTTGACTCACTCACCGAGCCAGCAAGATAAGCATCCATGATCACATCAGCATGTCGACCCAATTGCTTAAGTAGCTTTACCCCCGCTTGATGCAAGTTGCTACTCATATTAACTCCCGCTGAGTGGCTGTTTCTGCTTGAGCCTCAAGACTGAGTCCTTCGGTTTCATCAATAAAACGGATCACTTCATACAAATAATCGAGCTTACCTGTGGCAATATAAATTTGCTTCTCTGCATTAGGCTTGGTTAAGTACCCCAGTTCAACTAAGCGCTTAAACACCAATTTAATTTGCCCATCTACATTACTGCTGCTTGAGCCAAATAAACGATAATGACTTAGTTTTGTTAGCTGTTCGCTAAAAGCTGGTGTATCTTCAATACGAGCCTGTAACTCAGTTAAGCGAATAGGCGCCCCTTCACTTAATGGCGCATCCTGACCGCTGGCCTCTTGCACTAACACTAACCATTCCACTAAGGGGATAAGCGCAGAACAAATTTCTTTAAATTGGCTAGAAACAACCTTACGTTCGGCCTCACCCAATTGCTGATAACCGCAGAAAAACACTTCGCCTTCACCTGCACTGGCGATAGTGCGATTAATTTGGTTCAAGTAGGTTTCAACCCGTTCACGAGTGCTGTTATTTTTTAGCGCACGCCAACCTTCTTCATTGGTGACACGACAAATAAACTCACCACGCAGCAATTGCTCGATAATGGCCCCTGCGCCCACTAATACAGTATCGTTATCATAAACTTCACTCGACATTATGCTAACTCCTCTGTTTTAGCGTTATGCTGGTTTAAACGTTCGGCCAATGGGTTGGCTTTAGGTTTAACAACCTGTAATTTTTTAGTTTGCTTGTTGATGATATAGCGGTTAGCAAACAAATTAAGCACTTCAGATTCCGGATTAGGAAATGCCCCTAGCACACTGATATTGTTGTTTTCACAGGCATCAAATATCTTCTTCACGTTGGTGTGATGCAAAGTACCTAGCTCGTCAATCGGCCAATGAATGGTGACATCGGCTTTACCGCGTAATAATCGGGTAAATGCCAGTAAGAACTTACATAAAATTAAGTAAGCCATACCATGGCTTGATGATTCATTTAACTGGCGATCGGTGCGGATAATCAAATCACTATTGCCCTCTTTAAGGCGCAGCTCAATTTCTAATAGCTTGGCGATCCCTCCGGTTAATGCCGCCCGGCCAATAATATCTAACGCTCGGCGCATACTATTGGTGTAATGCTCATCAGGCAGTGTGCTGAAGTTGTCCGCTTTCCAAGCTTTAAAGGCTTTAACAAACACTTCAAGCTCTGGCCAGAACTCTAATTCGCTGATCCGCGAACGAATACGTACCGCAGATTCAGAAACGCCATCTAGGAATAACTCTTCGCCTACTTCACGGGTGATACGAGCACTTTGTGAAGCAATGCGGCGATCGATGTCTGCCAGCACATCATAAAATGCGGTTAAATCGACGCCAAAAATACGCCCTTGTTCACGAATGGCCATTAACGATTGCGGCACCATCACGTTCAATAACTGCTCTAACTGCGGTACTAGTTTACGGTAGTCAAGTAGGCGAATGCCTTTGTCATTTACAAAACTGGATTCTTCGCGCGCACGCTCCCAAAACTCAGCAAGACTTGAACCTGATTTACTGGCAATTACGCTATCAAAATGCTCAATGTATTGTTTCACTGAACCAAGTAAGTAATCCCGTTTTAATAATAAATCCTCACCCTGGCGTAAACGCTCACCTATACCACCACTGGCTTCTTCGTTATTAGCTGGTAGCTTTAAATCTGCCAGCTTACGCATGACAGCACGCAATTTAGTGAGGTTTTCAGAAGCCTCAACCTGCGCGGCATCGGACGCTTTACGTTGAGTTTCTAGCTCAGTTCGGCGATGCTTAATATCTTGAGTTTTATTTTTTAATTGCTGCTCAAGTGCTAATGCCGCACGTTTGACATCGGCCAATTGAGTTTGCAGTTTAGGCTTTCTCACCAACCAAGTATGTTGATACCAATCGTCATAGCGTAATACATCACTGCGGCGTTGCTCGGCAGTGCTGATTTTACTTTCTAAATCTCGAATTTCTCGCTTAAGCGCTAAAATGGCATCTTCATCAACACCACGGGATTTTAGTTCATTTTTGTACCAGGTTTCACAAGCTTTTTGTTCGGTTTTAGCATTGCTGCGACGTTGTTCAATATTGGCTTTAATTTGGCCTAATTGATTATCAATCGCGCCGACTACTTCTTGCCAGTAGGCATTTTTTTCCATGCGCGCTTCAAGTGCTTGTGACTTTTGCTCACTAAGCCATTCTAAATGTTGGTTTTTAAGCTGTTTAAGTTCATTATCCAACTGCACCAAGCGCTTACTTGACTCGGCTTTACGGTCTGTGACGGCCTGATCAATGCGTTGCTGTTCACTGCGTTTTTCATCAAACAATCGACGTAAATCTTCACGGCTATTTTTATAAGCAGTTCGCGCAAACGTGAGCTCTCGATTGAGTTTATCTAACGCATCATTCATGGCAACGAGTTGATCTTCATGCTCAGCTTGCAGTTCCAGGGCACTTTTAAGAGCCTCTTCAGCTTTAGCTAAACGGATGCGTAAGTCTTGTTCAGACTGAGCATATTCAGGTACATCAATCGCCTTTAAATCAATACGAACCCCAAACAGCGCATCACTTTCCTGATTCGCTAAACTAGGGTGTAAATCGGTTCGATGCAATAACTCTGGGGCGATCACTTTACCAAAAGATTGCTCCCAGCCTTGGGCTTCTTTTCGTAAAAACTCAAGCAAAGTGTGAGATTGCGGAAACAACATATGATGTATTTCATCTTTAACTTGTTCACGCTCATTCACCCGTATGCTAGCAATGCGCAATGACTCATTAGCTTGATCGCGCTTAGCTCTTTGCTTACGTTCTTCAATAGTAAGACGTTCTACCTTTTGGTTGCAGCTTTCTTGTTCTTCATCGGCAAGGGTAATGCGCTCATCAAAAATAGCTAAACGCAGCTTTTCATCTTCAGTATATGAAACACTATCAACCTGATGCTTTAATTGGGCTGCGGTTAATTTTAGCTGGTATTCTTGCTCGCTAAATTTAGCTTTACCTGCATCGCTTTGCTCGCGCCAAAATGCCTCTAACTTAGCTAAGTCATCATTTGCTAGCTCACGCTGCGCATCACGGGTTTCACGCTGGTTATCTTGCTCTTTATGTAAACTTTCTAGCTCGCGGTGTAATTGTTCGGCAATTTTTGAGCGTCTAGCATTAAAAGCCGCTTCAATATCCTGATGTTTTTCAGTTTGTAATTTATGGCGTTCATTTAGATTTTCGATGTCCTGACGCCAGCTTGGCAAACTATCTAGATCCGCTTTTGCTTGATCGATATCGGCATCTAAAAATGCACCATGTTGTTCTTCAATGACATCTAATTCATGTTCAAACTTTTGCGAATCGCCTTTTGCTGATGAGATCTCTTCATGCAACTCATCACGAATATCTTTCCACTCTTCATCTAACATTTTGAGTTTAAGGTTTAACTCTTTCGCTAATGTTTGATTAGCATCTTGGCGATCGGCTTCTAAGGTTTCATCATGACGATAACCTCGGGATAAACTCGATAATCGTAATTCAGCACTTAATAATTGGTTAAACTCTTGTTCAAGCTTTTCAAATTCTGGCCGAATTTGCTCAAAACCTTGCACAAGTTGGCTTTCGCGGATCCAAGACTCCACTCTTTGTGGGTTAAGTCGAGAGCTAGGCGGGTTAACACCATCTTCTTCCAAAATCGCGGCGATCATTGACTTAACCGTCTCCATCTTGCCTTCTTTGGAGTGCACCGCTTTAGCTAATTTTTCGATGTGACGTAGGGAGTGTTCACTGTCACACAAAGAAAATTGACGAGCATAAGTTCGTAGCTCATTTCGATTGCCACCCGTGTTTAACAGACTGCGATCATTTTGGATAATGGCTCTAAATTCACGGGTGTTTAATAAATTAGTATGGGCAACACCTTGGCGTTTAGCCTCTATACCCAATTCTCTCATGGTATGACAGATGATAGTATCGCCATTACGATTCTTAACATAATCCTCAAGCTCAAAACCACGGGCAATAAATCGATAATTCACACCTTTGCCATCGCCTGCCGAGGCTAATACGGCTTGATAAAGTAACCCATCATCTTTTTGATATTCATAAATGATGTAACTTGAATCGTGCGGCAAATACCATCGTTCAAAACTGTCGCGGGTTGATGGCACTACCCGACTTGGGTATTCACCATAAAAAACCGGAACAAGACGTTGTAAAGTGGTTTTACCTGAGGCGTTGGTACCACAAATATTGGTATGGCCGTTTAACGCTAATTCAACTACACCAGGAAGGTGAGTATTAATAAGCACGATTCTAATCAAACTTGGCATGAGAGTCCTTTATAAAACAAAACCAGCGATTCAATTCACTTTAGCTAAAGCCGCTTAGGTTAACGCAAAACATAAAGTAAGAGATGGGCTTTAAGGTAAATTAAACCGCAATGTATGGCAATGACATTACAGCATTAGATCATACTGCAAATTCATTCTAGATGGAGGTTAACAAAGTAGCAGTCAATGCAAAATTGGCAAAAAATCACCATTCAATGGAGACATAAAACAACGAAAAGATGTTAAACAGGTAACGAGGATTCAGAATTTCGCCCTAAGCAGGACACAAACCTAAACATAGCCGCAATTTAATTTCGCCCATAAAAAAACACCGCCAAATGGCGGTGTTTTTTTAAAGCGCTAGCAATAATTAAGCTTCTGCAACAACAGAAATCTTAACGATAGCTTTAACTTCAGTGTGAACTTGTACTTCAACTTCGAAGTCACCAGTAGTGCGTAAAGCACCTAAAGGTAAACGTACTTCAGATTTAGCAAGTTCAACGCCAGCTGCAGTTACTGCATCAGCGATGTCACGGTTGCCAACTGAACCGAACAATTTACCTTCATCACCTGCTTTAGAAGCAATAACAACTGATTCTAATGCAGCTAATTTTTCAGCACGTGCAGTCGCTGTAGCTAAGTCAGCAGCTAATTTAGCTTCTAATTCAGCACGACGAGCTTCAAATACTTCAGTGTTTGCTGCGTTTGCTACAACCGCTTTACCGTATGGTAAAAGGAAGTTACGAGCATAACCAGCTTTAACAGAAACTTGGTCGCCTAGGCTACCTAAGTTTGCAACTTTATCTAGCAGAATAACGTTCATTATCTAATCCTCTATATTCGATTAAGAATTAATACTGCAATTACTGATGTAAATCAGTGTATGGCAGTAGAGAAAGATAACGAGCACGCTTGATAGCGCGAGCTAGTTGGCGTTGATATTTAGCACTAGTACCAGTGATACGGCTAGGAACAATCTTGCCGCTTTCAGTGATGTAGTTCTTTAATGTTACAATATCTTTGTAATCAATTTCTGTTACGCCTTCAGATGTGAAGCGACAGAACTTGCGACGACGGAAATAACGTGCCATGTTGACAGTCTCCTAAGTTTTCAATTCGACATTTTCAGCATGCAGTACTAAACGGTTTTGACCATTTCGTCCTTGTTGGAGTGAAAGAAACCCTTCTACTTCAACGTGCACACCTGCTTTTAATTTATCTGCTACGCTATTAAAGCGTGGACCACTCAACACCACTTGTATAAGGCAGTATACGTTTCGTAATAAATCTGCATCATACTTCTGTGACTTATGCTCTAGCGTAATAATCGTATGATTGATCCCGCTTGGGCTACTCATTTGTTTTGAACGCGTTATGGTTCCAAACAAAGTTAAGTGATTATTCACAGAAAGAAATTATTCAGCGTTTTCTTCAGCGCTTTCTTCTTCTAAACGGTCATCAGAAGGTGAACGACGTGAATCACGCTCGTCTCTTGCTTTTGCCATAGGAGAAGCTTCAGTAACGGCAACTTTAGTGCGCATTACCATGTTACGCAGAACAGCGTCGTTGAAACGGAAAGCTGTTTCTAACTCTTCGATAGACTCTGCAGTTGCTTCTACGTTCATAAGAACATAGTGAGCTTTATGTAGGTCTTGAATCGGGTAAGCCAATTGACGGCGGCCCCAATCTTCTAAACGTGTAACTGAACCGTTTGCAGCGGTGATAACACCGGTGTAACGCTCAATCATACCTGGGACTTGTTCACTTTGATCTGGGTGAACCATAAATACGATTTCATAATGACGCATTTATTGCTCCTTACGGTTAAGTAGCCTCGTTTTGGCTCAGTCAGACCAAGTTTGAGGCAAGGAACGAATTAAAGTGACTGATTTGAGCGCGCGATATTACAGAAACTCTTACCCAAACTCAAGTAATAAAGTATTCTTTCCTGCGTTATTGAATACAGGTATCATAAGCCCCAGTTGAATTTAGCTTATGTCAAATAAAAAATAATTAGTGATCCTCATGAAAAAAGCGCTATCCATCTGCTGTTTACTTGCCTTGTCCCCTTCTGCATGGGCATTGGTACCACCCGATTACCAAGAGCCAGAAAATGATTTTAATGCTGAAATCGAAGCGGGTTTACAACTTAATAGTGGTAACAATGAAACCAAAAACTTTAATGGCCGCACTTACCTTACCTATGACACGCTAAAGACTAAGCAAGAAGGCACCTTTAAAGCTTACTACGCTGCCGACGGTACAGAGGCGACAGCCGAAAAATATGAAGTGTATTTACAGTCGAACTACAAATTAGAACGCGGTTATGTATTCGGTCGTGGTGAATTCACTTGGGATGAATACGGCTCCTACACCGAGATTTACACTATCTCTAGCGGTTATGGTTTTGATTTGATTAACAATAATAAAACTAAGCTGAGTTTAGAATTAGGTCCCGGTTATCGATATGACCTACCAACCGATTCTGTTGCTGAACCAAACCCAGTGTCAAACGAAGATATTATTGTTCGTTCTGCGGCCAAGTACTCAATCAAATTACAAGAATATACCAGTTTAAATGCCGATGTCACCGCTGAAACCGGCCGTGATAATAATACCTTAACTCTAGACATGAATTACCGAAATACCTTTATTCAAGATTGGGCATTTAAAATTGGGGTTAACATCAAATATACTTCAGATGTACCTGAAGATAGCCAGAAAACCGACACCGTTACCACGTTTAACTTACTGTACACGTTCCAGTAAAGAACCACTTTCTACTGAGTGATAACTAAACCAATAGAGGCAGTGTGATGACCAGTCCACTACGTAGTTTCACCTCGTTATACAGCACCACTTTCATGATGGTGCTTGCCGCCGGTCTACTTACTACCTACTTAGGATTGAAACTCGCAACGATGGAAGTCCCACAAATATGGGTGGGAGGCATGATGTCCGCCTACTATATTGGCTTGGTGTGTGGCTCAAAAGTAGGACATAAATTAATTGCACAGGTTGGCCATATTCGGGCATTTGTAGCGTGTGCAGGTATTGTCACTGCATCGGCATTAGGACATGCCCTAATTGAAGATCTCACCATTTGGCTAGTATTACGTGTATTAGTCGGCATGGGCATGATGTGCCAGTATATGGTACTTGAAAGCTGGCTTAACGAACAATCTGAACCTAGCCAGCGCGGCACCGTATTTGCCAGTTACATGATAGTCTCGTATTTAGCGTTAATGGCGGGACAAGGCGCAATTAGTTTATATCCCGATCTTGGCCTAGAACCTCTGCTACTTATCGCCATTTGTTTTGCTCTTTGTATTGTACCCATCGCCATCACTCGTCGTATTCACCCAGAACCTCTCACACCTGCACCGCTTAACATGAAGCACTACTGGAAGCGCGCACCGCAAGCGCTAACAACCATAGCGTTAGGTAGCATGATTGTGGGATGTTTCTATGGTCTTGCACCTGCTTATGCAACAGCCCAGGGGATTGAACCTCAATCTGTAGCGCTTTATATGACCTGCACCATTTTTGCTGGTTTACTTGCACAATGGCCGATGGGTAAGCTTTCTGATTTAATGCCTCGCAGTCGCCTCATTCGCATTAACTGTGGGTTATTGGGCACCTTAGTATTAATTATTGCGTTAGTCCCCTTTGACGCCCAAATCTCTTTAGTGTTAACAGCTATTTTTGGTGTACTGGCTTTTACCCTTTATCCTTTAGCAACCGCCTTAGCAAACTCGCGGGTAGAACAGCATGAACGTGTAGGGTTGTCTGCAACCATTTTGGTCACCTTCGGGTTCGGTGCAAGCATTGGTCCTTTGATTGCTTCAGCACTGATGCAACAAATTGGCAATGACATGCTTTACGGCTTTATGAGTATTTGTGCTTTTACTTTAGTGATACGTTTATTGTTTATCAATAACAAGCAAAAAGCTGAACAAGGTTCTAGCAACGATTATGTGATGGCCGGGGGCGATTTAGTGTCATCACCGTTAGCGGCATCTTTTGACCCTAGGGTAAATGTCCAATCAGTACAAAACCAGATGATAAACCCCGAAGATGACGCATTTGATATGGTAGGAAAAGAAGACGCCCTAGAAGACGAGCCTGACTATACTCAAGTGACTGATATTGATAACGATGAGGAAAGTGTGGCGCAGCCATTAGATTCATCGACTAAATCAACCGATAAATAGCCTAAAGCCTAAATCTAGCTTCAATAGACCCAAAAAAGCGAGCTGATGCTCGCTTTTTTGTACGCATAGTTATGGTTAGTTAGCTAAACGCTGACGCACGGCTTCAAACAAACATACTCCAGTTGCCACCGAAACATTCAAGCTTGAAACACTGCCAGCCATTGGAATTGAGATTAACGAATCACAACTTTCACGCGTCAGACGACGCAAACCTTTGCCTTCAGCTCCCATCGCAATGGCTAATGCGCCTTTCAAGTCAGCCTGATAAACATTGCTATCGGCTTCACCGGCTGTACCCACAATCCATACTCCTTTTTCTTGAATATGACGCATAGTGCGAGCCAAATTAGTCACTTGGAATAATGGCACAATTTCAGCCGCGCCACAGGCAACTTTGCTAACAACAGATGTTAAGCCAACCGAATTATCCTTAGGTACAATGACGCCATGCACACCAGCCGCATCGGCATTACGTAAACAGGCTCCTAAATTATGCGGATCGGTTACACCATCTAAGATTAAAAAGAAGGGCACTTTATCATCGGCATTAAGCTTATTCAGTAAGCTGTCTAGCTCATTTTCAGCAAGCACTTTGGCCGCTGTAACACGCGCAACAACACCTTGATGCTGAGTGCTTTCCGCTTTTTCGTCTAAGACTTTTCGTGCTGCACGCTGAGACTTAAGACCAGCAGCCTGAGCCGCCTCAACAATTGGGGCTAAACGTTCATCATCACGCCCTTGTAATAACCACAGTTCAATGACACGTTCAGGGCTATTTTTTAATAAGGCTTCAACGGCGTGAATACCAAACATAATATCTTGTTTTTTCATTTAGCTTTTTCTCTTACTGCGTTTTGCACTGCCTGCTTTGGCGGCAGACTCGCTATTATTTGATGACTTAGCCGTCGCTTTTTTCGGGCCAGTTTTCTTTACACGTGGCTTTTTAACCGCAGTTTTTTTAGCCGTTCCTTTAGCCGCCGGAGTACGTTTTTTATCTGCAGAGGCCTTCTTCGCTCGCCCTTTTGACGGTGTTTCTGCATCTTTAGTACCACGAGCTAATTTGGCACCTTCTAAATTGACACGCTCACGAGCAGTTAACGGTTTCGCGCTGGTACGGCGTTTACCTTTGCCTTTACTGTTATCGCCAATCATGATCAAATCAATTTGACGATCATCTAAATTGACAGCAGCAACTTTAACACTCACCTCATCGCCTACCTGGTAGACTTGACGAGTATTCTCACCGACGAGGCGCTGGCGCATCTGATCAAATTGATAATAATCACTGGCTAAACTAGAGATATGCACCAAACCATCAATAAAGAGGTCATTTAAACGCACGAACAAACCAAAGTTAGTGACTGAGGCAATCACGGCATCAAAATCATCACCGACATGATCCTGCATGTATTCACATTTTAGCCAATCGCTTACATCTCTAGTGGCTTCATCTGCTCGGCGCTCAGTCATAGAGCACTCTTCACCTAAGGCATCAAGTTCTTCAAGACTGTACTTAAAGCCGCCATCTTGCGTCCATTTATCTTTAACTTCACCTTGTTCATTCGCCAATAAATATTTAATGACACGATGAAGTATCAGATCGGGATAACGACGGATCGGCGAGGTAAAATGCGAGTATTCTTCTAATGCTAGACCAAAATGACCATCATTATCAGGGCTGTAGATAGCTTGGCGCATTGAACGTAACAACATAACCTGAATGAGCTCAGAGTCCGGTCTGTCGGCAATTTTAAGCATGATATTTTGGTAATCAGACGGGGTAGGCTCTAACCCACCGTCCATTGATAATCCACGCTCCGACAAGAACTCTTTAAAGTTAGCCAGTTTTTGTTCTGATGGCGCTTCATGAACGCGGTATAACACTTCACCTTTGTGCTTTTTAACAAATTTAGCAGAGGCTACGTTTGCTAAAATCATACATTCTTCGATGATTTTATGCGCCTGATTACGGCCTCTTGGCACGATTTTATCAATCTTGCGTTGTTCATTGAAAATAAACTGGGTTTCTAGGGTTTCAAACGCTATCGCACCACGCTCAGCTCTGCGGTCATCTAAGGTTAAATACAAAGATTGTAAGCACTGTAAATGCGGGAACAATGCTTCATGCTCAGGCGCTATCACTCCACCCTCAAGCATGTCGGCAACTTGGGTATAGGTAAAGCGCGCATGCGAGTGCATTACCGCTGGATAAAACTTGTACCCAGATAGCTTGCCACTGGCAGCAATGGTCATTTCAGCCACCATACAAAGTCGATCGACATGGGGATTTAATGAACACAGGCCATTAGATATTTTCTCTGGCAACATTGGAATCACTTGTGACGGAAAATAAACAGAATTTCCGCGTTCACGAGCTTCGGTATCCAATGCCGAATCGGTACGCACATAATGACTTACATCAGCAATCGCAACCCATAAACGCCAACCACCACCCGGTTTTTTCTCCGCATAGACAGCATCGTCAAAATCACGTGCATCTTCACCATCAATAGTCACTAATGGCAAATGGCGCAAATCAACTCGACCTTGTTTATCTGAATCAGGTACTTCATCAGGAATGCGCTTAAGTTTTTTCTCAATGACTGCAGACCAGGTATGGGGAAGATCGTAATTACGCAATGCTATTTCAATTTCCATGCCCGGAGCCATGGTTTTACCTAGCACTTCTGTCACTTTACCCGCAGCTTTTACAAAGCGGCCGGGTCTTCTGGTTAATTCAACCACCACGACATCACCAGCGCGAGCACCGTTTTTATCTTCATTGGCAATTAAAATTTCTTGGGTAATACGGCGGTCATCGGCAATCACAAATGCCATTCCACCATCAACATGATAACGGCCCACTAGTGCGGCACTTCGTTCTTGCACTAAACGTACAATACGCGCCTCACGACGTCCACGGCGATCGGTACCGGCTTTTTGAGCCAATACTTTATCCCCGTGAAAATACATCAGCATGTCACGATTATTAATAAATAAATCGTCACCGCCTTCTTCAAGCTTTAAAAAGCCAAACCCATCACGGTGACCGATAATTGTGCCGGAAAGTAAATCCATTTTTTCGGGTAAGCCATAGCTCTGTCCGCGGGTAAATACCAATTGACCATCACGTTCCATTGCACGTAAACGACGACGCAGGGCTTCTAATGGCTCTTCTGCGGTAATGTTTAATGCTTCTGCGATTTTGTCACGGGTAACAGGTGACTTTTGAGCGCGCAAGTATTCTAAAATATACTCACGGCTAGGAATGGGATTGTCGTACTTGTCTTGCTCTCTCTCAAAATGAGGATCGTTGATCATTCAATTTCCAAATCATTGGCATATAAATGCCTTATTGCATATAAAGTTGTTGCTGTTGAGCCCTTTCAACAATACTTGTGGGCATTTTCACAGCAAGTTGTTGTAATAATGCTGTCGCTTTTTTTTGCTGACTTTCATCATCAAAAATACTGTTATACAACCAATGATAACCCATTTCATAATCTTGTGGGCTGCCATAACCTTCGGCAAACAGTTTGACTAACATCATACGTGCACCAACATCACCGTGTGCTGCTGCGGGTAATGTGTATTGCACTGAGCGATTGCGATCTTTTACGACTAATTTACCTTGGTAATAATAGTCAGCTAACTTAAGCATCGCCTCTGCGCTGCCTTGTTCTGCAGCGGTTTGTAACATGGCTATACCCCGAGCAGGATGTACTTTGACACATACGCCGTGATTTAGCATTTCGCCCCATAAAAACTGATATAGAGGCTGTTGTAATACTTCCGCTCTCGCTTCAATATCTTGAACTAACTGACATTCATCAACTTTAACCCGTTGTAGATATTGATTACTGCGGATAAGCTTAATAAGTTGTTCATCACTGTATATGTCAAAGGCGCCAGATTCAGCCTTTGCAACTTGAACAGATGAACCGAGTAATAGTATTAATATAAGCAGTAATGAAAGCCGTAACATAACAATTCTCGATGACAGTGTAATTAGTTAATTCATCGGCCGAGCCATGGGTTTCTTAAGTCGTTCAGCAATACTTTGTAAACGTGTTTCATTAAAAAGGCCGCTTAACGCGGCCTTTTTGATATTGATTTTAGTTAAATGGATTAACTAGAATCATTGTCTCATTACGGTCTGGACCGGTAGAGATAATATCAATTGGTGTTTCTAAGAGCTCTTCAATACGCTTGATGTAGTTAATTGCTGCAACAGGGAGTTGCTCAACTGACGTAGCACCGTAGGTTGTTTCTTTCCAACCTGGCATACTTTCATAGATAGGCGTAACTTGCTCATAACCTTCTGCGGCTAATGGCGTTATTTTAGACACAGTGCCATCTGGGTATTGGTAACCAACACAGATTTTCACTTCTTCTAAACCATCTAATACGTCAAGCTTAGTTAAACAGAAACCGCTTACGCTGTTGATTTGAACTGCACGGCGCATTGCCACTGCATCTAACCAACCTGGACGACGCTTACGACCTGTAGTAGCACCAAACTCCTGACCTTTCTCACCAATGTAATCACCAATTTCATTGGCTAATTCAGTTGGGAAAGGACCAGCACCTACACGAGTCGTGTAAGCTTTCATGATACCTAATACATAATCAATATGACGAGGACCAAAACCAGAACCTGTCGCAACGCCACCGGCAGTCGTATTAGAAGAAGTTACAAATGGATATGTACCGTGGTCGATATCCAATAATGTACCTTGAGCACCTTCAAATAGAATTGGCTCACCAGCTTTACGGGCAGTATCTAATAGCTCTGTAACGTCAACACACATGCTCTTCAGATAATCAGCAATTGCTAATGCATCGTCTAGTGTTGTTTGGTAATCAACCGCTTCTGCTTGATAATATTCAGTCAACATGAAGTTATGATACTTCATGACTTCTTGCAGCTTAGTTGCAAAAAGCTCTGCATTGAATAAATCACCAACACGAAGACCACGACGTGAAATCTTGTCTTCGTATGCAGGACCAATACCACGACCTGTTGTGCCAATAGCTTTATTACCGCGCGCTTTTTCGCGAGCAATATCAAGTGCACAATGGAAAGGTAAGATAAGCGGACATGCTTCTGAAATAAGTAAACGCTCTTCGACAGGTACGCCTCGCTCTTTCAGCATGTTGATTTCTTTCATCAACGCATCTGGAGCTAATACAACACCATTACCGATCAAACATTTTACGTTATCACGTAGAATCCCTGACGGAATAAGATGAAGAACTGTTTTTGCACCATCGATAACCAAGGTATGACCGGCATTATGGCCGCCTTGGTAACGAACTACGAATTTTGCCTGTTCTGTTAAAAGGTCGACAATCTTACCTTTGCCTTCGTCACCCCATTGAGTGCCGAGTACGACTACGTTTTTGCCCATTATTTGCTGCAAGGTTGTGGTATAAAGTGGAATTTTAACAGATTTTAGGGGGTTATAGGCAAGTTTTTTATTGAAAAATAATCAACAAAATGACACCCGCTGTGACTAAAGATCCACCTAAGCGTCTGAGAACATTTTGGTTTTGCCCAGAAAGCTCAAATAAATATTTTTTCCATTTTTGTGGAAAGAGTAACGGTCCGAGGCCCTCAAGGATTAATACTAAGGCAATTGCTGTCACAAATAGCTGTAGTGTCATTTGTTTTTATCCCAAATTTAGTCAAGTTTATTAGGGTCTTTTGACCTATCAAGGTCGTTTTTACAGTGAATATGGCTAAGATTGCTAGGTTGTACTCTACTGATCGCGCTTAATTCGTTTCTACCTCGCATAAAATTCCACCCACAAAGATCAATAATCCCTATTAATCATAAAGTGCTAGGCAATAAAAAACCCAGCATAAGCTGGGTTTTTTGCATTCCAAAAACGTATTAACGTTTTGAGAACTGTGGCTTACGACGTGCTTTACGTAGACCAACTTTCTTACGTTCAACTTTACGTGCATCACGGGTAACAAAACCAGCGGTACGTAGAGCAGGACGTAATGTTTCATCAAGTTGCATTAACGCACGAGTAATACCGTGACGAATTGCACCTGCTTGGCCAGTGGTTCCACCGCCTTTAACAGTTACATAGATGTCAAGTTTATCAGTCATTTCAACTAACTCTAAAGGTTGACGAACAACCATACGAGCAGTTTCACGACCAAAATATACATCTAGTGGACGTTGGTTAACAACGATTGCACCACTACCTGCTTTAGCGAATACGCGAGCAGTAGATGTTTTACGACGGCCAGTGCCGTAGTACTGAGTTGCAGACATTAGCTTACTCCCGTTTTAGATATCAAGAACTTGTGGTTGTTGTGCGGCATGGTTATGCTCAGTGCCAGCGTAAACTTTAAGTTTACGGAACATAGCACGGCCCAAAGGACCTTTTGGCAACATACCCTTAACAGCTTTCTCGATAATCATCTCAGGCTTATGAGCTTGCAGCTTCTCAAAAGAAATCTGCTTAATGCCACCGATGAAACCAGTGTGCGAGTAATAAATCTTGCCCGCAGCTTTGTTACCAGTAACAGTAACTTTCTCAGCGTTAATAACGATGATGTAATCACCAGTGTCAACATGAGGAGTATACTCTGGCTTATGCTTACCGCGTAAACGAGTAGCAATTTCAGTAGCGATACGACCTAAAGTCTTACCTTCGGCATCAACGACGAACCAGTCACGTGTGACTGTTTCTGGTGTAGCAGTAAATGTAGTCTTCATTTTTTACAAAAACCCAATGTTTAATATTCTGTCTCACATGCCAATTGCGGTCGCAATTAACACAAAATGAACCGATTCTTGCCCCTTCGAGCATGAATATTGGCTTAAAACTTCCGCCCAATTCGGCGGAGTAACGAGGGCAGGTGGCGGATTATACGCAAAGAATCCTCAAAAATCACCTGCTTTTTATTAAAATCGATAAATATTTTGATCGTTTTATCGGCAATTTTGTGAGTATTTTATATACAAAATACTCACAGCATTACTGCCAGCTAACTTTAGGGTAAATGTTCTAGTGCTAAATAATCATGCGATTGCATTTCAATTAATCTTGAGCGACATCGTCTAAATTCAAAATTCAGCAATCCTTGGGTGTATATTTCTTCCAATGGGACTTGTGCTGAGATGATTAATTTAACATTGCGCTCGTAAAACTCATCCACCATTGCCAAGAAACGCCTAGCAATATCATCACCTGTGAGTTGATCGCCCATTTGCTCTAGACCACTGAGTAAAACGGTATGATATAACCTCGCTATCTCCATATAGTCTCGCTGAGAACGAGGCCCATCACACAAGTCTCTAAAGTTAGCCAATAATACCCCTTGAGATTGCTTTCGGATCGCAATAGCACGTCCATCGACTTCAATCGCGGCGGTAAACACTTCCGACTCCGGCGCCAGCTGCTTGAAATAAGTTTGTAAATTCAAATCGGCTTGTTCATCAAGTGGAAAGTGATAAATTTCAGCTTGTTCTAGGGTTCTTAAACGATAATCAATTCCCGAATCCACATTCAAAATTTCACAATGCTGATTAATTAATGCAATAGCTGGCAAAAAACGCGCACGTTGTAGGCCATTTTTATATAACTCATCGGGAATAATATTTGAGGTTGCAACCAGCGCGACGCCCTCTTTAAATAAAGCCTGGAACAGAGTGCCTAATAACATTGCATCGGTAATGTCAGAAACAAAAAACTCGTCAAAGCAAATTACCTTGTATTGTTTTGCCATTCTATTGGCAATTGTGAGTAACGGATCTTGTACCCCTTTTAACTCACCTAAATCATGATGCAATTGATGCATAAAACGATGAAAATGCGCTCTGAGTTTTTTGTCTCCTGGTAAGGCATCATAGAAGGTATCCATTAAGTAGGTTTTACCTCGCCCTACTCCGCCCCACAAATACAAACCTGTGACTAAGTTTGCAGGCTTTTTTGCAAATACAGATAGCATTTTCGATAAACCTGAAACCGGCTTTTCAGCTGTAATGAGTTCGTCATATACACGCTGCAATGACTTAACGGCTTGTTCTTGCGCGGGATCATGGGAAAAGTCATCACGACTGAGGTCTTGTTGGTAATGCTGCCAAGGGGTTAACTGTGTCACTACTATAAACTCACTACATCAATAGATATGCCGCATAATAGCATTAAAGTTAACCAGCAAGTAACCGCTAAAACCGATTAAATTAACCTTTGTTAATAGTTAATGAACTAATGAAACACATACGTATCTCAGTAACTAATCGATTACTTTATTTATCTACATTCTAGTTGGACACGGGTTTATGAAACCTGCTTCTCTCAATTTTTTGATTAACGATATTTAACTTTTATTTAATGAATTCAAGCACCATATTTTTATCATTAGCTTGAATCCTCAGGAGCCATAATTAATGAAAACGAAACTTAGCTTACTTTCAGCTGCCTTATTAACCGCTTCTTTAACCATGATGCCTGTTGCATCTCACGCAGCCATTCCCATGTCGGTCGACGGTCAAACGTTACCAAGTTTAGCGCCCATGTTAGAACGCACCACACCTGCTGTAGTATCTGTCGCGGTGTCAGGCACTCAGGTTTCTAAGCAGCAAGTACCTGATGTATTTCGCTACTTCTTTGGACCCAATGCTCCACAAGAACAAGTAAAAGAAAGACCCTTTAGAGGCTTAGGCTCAGGCGTTATTATTGATGCCGAAAAAGGTTACATCGTAACGAACAATCACGTCATTAACGGTGCTGATGATATTCAAATTGGTTTAAGTGATGGCCGCGAAGTCGAAGCCAAGTTAATTGGTGCAGATAAAGAATCAGACATTGCCTTATTACAAATTGAGGCAAAAAATCTAACGGCAATCAAACAAACTGATTCTGATGAAGTCCGCGTTGGCGATTTTGCCGTGGCGATTGGTAATCCATTTGGATTAGGTCAAACAGTGACTTCCGGTATTGTCAGTGCACTAGGTCGCAGTGGTTTAGGCATTGAAATGCTAGAAAACTTCATTCAAACCGATGCTTCTATTAACAGTGGTAACTCTGGCGGAGCGTTGGTCAACCTCAATGGTGAACTAATGGGGATCAATACCGCAATTGTGGCGCCAAATGGCGGTAACGTAGGGATCGGTTTTGCCATTCCAGCCAATATGGTTAATAGCCTTGTTAGCCAGATTATCGAACATGGTGAAGTAAGACGCGGAGTGCTTGGCGTTGCTGGTCGCGATTTAGATAAAGAGCTGGCAAAAGCCTTTGGATTAGAAACCCAACATGGTGCTTTTGTAAATGAAGTTGTGCCTGATAGTGCTGCAGCAAAAGCGGGGATTAAAGCGGGCGACATTATTATTAGCGTTAATGGCCGTAAAATAAAATCCTTCCAAGAACTGCGTGCAAAAGTTGCTACGATGGGGGCTGGCGTCAAAGTCGATTTTGGTATCATTCGTGATGGTGATAACAAAAATATCAAAGCAACCCTAGGCAAAGCCGAATCTGTTGAAGCCGCTGCGGGGGCATTACACCCTATGCTTCAGGGTGCGACGCTGCAAACTGGTAGTAAAGGTGTTGAAATAACAGACGTTGCCCAAGGTTCTCCGGCGGCTATGTCAGGCTTACAAAAAGGTGATTTCATTGTCGGTATTAACCGCACGCCGATTAAAGATTTGAAAGCCTTCAAAGGATTACTGGAAAAACAGCAAGGCTCTGTAGCCCTTAAAATATTACGTGATAATAATTTAAGCTATCTGATACTTCGTTAAGATTGATGCCTTATGTGAAATAAGGCAACTTAACCCAATGTTAGCATTCAGTAAATTAAGCATCGAGCCATCATCCTCGATGCTTAATTATTTATCCTATGCTACTATCAAGCCTAATTTCCCCACACCAAGCAGACTATGAATTTTAAAGACATTTGCATTTACTTAGGCAAGGCCACTTTGTTTGGTTTAATCATGGCTGCCGTTTTTTTAATTGCAACGTCTTTTGAAGGCAGTCCGTTCAAGAGTGGTTTCTCGCAAAATACCCGTGCAAATAATGAATTATCATTTGCAAAAGCAGTACGCCGTGCCGCCCCTGCGGTTGTCAATATTTACAGTTTAAGTATAGATCAACGCTCTCCACTTAACTCTAGCTCACTGCAGGGCTTAGGGTCTGGTGTGATCATGAGCCCACAAGGATATATTCTTACCAACTACCATGTAATCAAGCGCGCTGATGAAATTGTCATTGCATTACAAGATGGACGTAGATTTACCTCCGAAGTTGTTGGTAGCGATCCTGAAACTGATTTAGCCGTGTTAAAAATTGAAGGTGATAACTTACCTGTTGTGCCAATTAACTTAACCAATCCAGCTTTAGTGGGTGATGTGGTGCTGGCGATTGGTAACCCGTATAACTTAGGCCAAACAATCACCCAAGGGATTATTAGTGCAACGGGTCGCAGTGGTTTAAGCTCCGGTTATCTGGATTTTTTACAAACGGATGCAGCCATCAATGCAGGTAACTCTGGTGGCGCATTAATTGATACTGGTGGGGAGTTAATTGGTATCAATACCGCAGCATTTAAAGTGGGTGGAGATAATAGTGGCAATGGCATCAGCTTTGCAATCCCCATTAAGCTAGCACATAGTATTATGGACAAACTGATTGCCGATGGTCGTGTTATTCGTGGCGCGATTGGCATTTCAGGTGAGCCATTAACCCCAGTGGTTGCTCAAATTCTGAATTTACCTGATTTAAAAGGCGTGTTTGTTACAGGTATTGATCCTGATGGACCTGCAGCGAATGCAGAAATTCAGCCTAGAGATGTGATTATTGCCTATGGTGATGATGAAATACCCGGTGTTGAAATGTTGATGGATAAAATTGCTGAAACCCCGCCAGGTACCAAAGTTATATTAACCGTTATTCGCCAGGGACAAAAACAGCAAATACCTGTATTCGTTGTTGAGAAAAATTCTTTCGAACAATAAGCCAACTGTATCTGATAAAAAAGCCATCAAAATTATCTTTTGATGGCTTTTTTAATACTAATAGCGACTCATTTTCTAATTAAGACACGCGGATAACTTCGCCGCCCAATCCTTTAAACTTCGCTTCAATATGCTCATAACCGCGATCAAGATGATAGATACGGTCAACCGTTGTCGTACCTTCAGCCATTAAGCCAGCAATAACTAGACTGGCAGAAGCCCGTAAGTCAGTTGCCATCACTTGCGCACCGTTTAACGATTCAATTCCTTCAATAATACAAGTATTACCTTCAAGGGCCATGTTAGCGCCCATACGAATAAGCTCTGGAACATGCATAAAACGATTTTCAAAAATTGTTTCAGTCACACGACCAGTCCCTTCAGCAAGTGCGTTAAGCACACAAAATTGAGCTTGCATATCGGTAGGAAACGCTGGATATGGCGCCGTTTTAATATTCACGGCTTTAGGGCGTTTACCTTGCATATCCAGTTCAATCCAATCTTTACCCGTTGTCACTTTAGCACCGGCATCTTCTAGCTTTGAAAGCACGGCTTCAAGAGACGCGGGATCGGCTGATTCGCAACGAATATGTCCACGGGTAACCGCAGCGGCCACTAAAAATGATCCTGTTTCAATACGATCTGGCATAACACGGTATTCACAACCTTGAAGGCGTTCGACCCCTTCAATGGTTAATGTTGCTGAACCAATACCGCTAATTTTTGCACCCATTGCCACTAGACAATGTGCAAGATCAGATACTTCAGGCTCGCGCGCAGCATTTTCGATAACAGTAGTGCCGTCTGCTAGTGCAGCAGCCATAAGCAAGTTTTCAGTCGCGCCAACGCTGACCATATCCATAAAGATATGAGCACCTTTTAAACGGCCGTCAACACGCGCCTTAATATAGCCTTCTTTAACTTCAATCTTTGCGCCCATTAACTCAAGGCCATGAAGATGAAGGTTAACTGGACGAGCACCGATAGCACATCCACCTGGCAATGACACATCTGCAGTACCGTAACGGGCAAGTAATGGGCCTAAAATCAATATGGATGCACGCATGGTTTTCACCAAGTCATATGGCGCGCAAAACTCATTCAGGTTAGTGGTTGAGATCCGCACTTTACCTTGGCCCAGCTCATCAACATCCGCTCCCAAACAACGTAATAACTTACAGCTGGTGCTGACATCACGTAAATGAGGCACATTAGATAGCACAAAATCGGTTTCAGCTAATACACCCGCCATCAAAATGGGTAGGGCGGCATTTTTAGCACCTGAAATAACTACACTGCCAGACAATGGCTGGCTTGCTTTTATGGTTAATTTATCCACTTGGCTCTCTAATTACATATTGAAAAGTTTTTCACGCTTCCACTGGGTCGGCGTAAATGTCTTAATAGTTAATGCGTGTAACTCGCCACTGGCAATATTTTCTGCTAACGGACCATAAATGGCTTGCTGTTGTTTGACTCGGCTCATGCCTTCAAAACATTCACCAACGGCCACCACTTTATAGTGACTTCCATCCGACGTAGCATGCACTTCAGTAAGCTCTAATGCTTCCGATAGAATTTGCTCAATAACCTTGCAATCCATGAATATATACCTTTATTTCAATACCCTATATGGTCAGGATACCGTGAAGAGTTAACAAAATGCTAAGACGATTAACGAGAATTCTCAGCAAAAAAAGTGTCTAAATCGTACAACTCAATCATTTTTTGTAATTGAGATGCAGGGTGAATAAGCGTGCGAGAATACTGCGTTGATGCTGTGTTAGTCTCGGATATATTCAACCCTTTAAGTGCAAGCAGCATAGCAACACCTGCACTATCAACATAAGTCAAAGCGGACAAGTCTACCACTTGAGTAGATTCAGTAAACAGTTGATGTCGATTTGGCCATAATTCAATAACCTCATCTTGGGTTAACCGACCTTTGACCAAGCAAGTGTTACCTTGTTGCTCGAATTCAATCACGCTGCTTTTGCCTCTTGCTCAACCTTGCGATCAATCTTCTGCTTAGTTTTATCATGTAGCATGGTGATGACAGCTTCAATACCTTCTTGGCGGATAAGATTGGATATTTCTGATTGCTTCGAGGCTAACAAACTTACGCCCTCGGCGACTAAATCAAAGGCTTTCCAAGAATCATCTTTAAGACGACGGGCTTTAAATTGAATTTTAATGGGTGGGCGGCCTTGTTCGATGATTTGCACACTGATATCTACCATTTTTTCTTGGCTAAAATCTTGAGCGGGATCGAAGGCAACTGTTTGATCAGTGTACTCCGTTAAGGCTTGGGCATAGGTGCCAATTAAATAACCTTTAAATGCTTCAACAAAACGCGCACGTTGATCATCAGTGGTTTCGCGCAAATACTGCCCCATCACTTTATAAGCAGCATATTTGTAGTCAACATAAGGCATAAGTTCTTCAGCCACGATCACTTTCAAATGGCTAAGATCTTCATCAATAATGGCTTTATCGCGTTTAAATCGATCGAAAGTTTGGTTAGCAACTTGTTTGATTAACTCATATGGATCTTTGTTGTTAATTTCTTCAGCCCAAACTTGTGTACTGGCCAGCAATATCACAGCGCTAACAATACGAACTAAAAATGCTTGCATAGAACCGCTCCTATTTATCTTTGGAAGACATGCTATATAACAATTGACCAATAAGGTCCTCTAAAATTAACGCTCCACGGGTATCTTCAACTCGATCACCGTTACCCAGCATTTCAATGTCATCATCGACAAAGCCAGGGGTTAAACCAATAAACTGCTCACCCAATAAACCAGAAGTTAAAATTGAAAGGCTACTGGTTTCAGGGAAATGGTCGTAACGCTTATCCATTGTTAAGGTCACGATTGGTACAAGTTTGCGATCATCTAAGGTGATATCAGCCACTCGCCCGACTACTACACCGCCCACTTTAACTGGGGCGCGTACTTTTAAACCGCCAATATTATTAAACTCGGCCACTAAGGTGTAGTGGTTATCTTTGGTATCCACCTTTACATTGGCAACATTGAAAACCAATACACAAAATGCCAATACCCCTGACAACAAAAACAGACCTACTAATAACTCAATCTTCCGTGTCAACATACGCTTAAACCACTTAAATAGTTAATGAATTTATCTTAATTTCCGAACATTAATGCGGTCAGCAAAAAGTCCAAAGCGAGGACAGCTAAACTGGCTTGCACTACCGTCGATGTCGTTGCACGGCTGATACCTTCTGGATTAGGTTGTACTTCATAGCCGCGATATAACGCAATCCAGGTCACTACCACGCCAAAAACTGTACTTTTAATCAGGCAATTAACGATATCTTCACGCCACTCAATAGACGCTTGTAATATCGACCAAAACGCACCGGTATCGATCCCTTTCCATTCAACGCCCACTAGGTGGCCACCGAAAATACCCACTAAGCTGAACATCATCGCCAGTAGCGGCATACTGATCACACCAGCCCAAAAACGAGGCGCAATAATTTGCCTAAGCGGGTCAATTGCCATCATCTCTAAACTTGATAGCTGCTCCGTTGATTTCATTAAGCCGATTTCAGCAGTTAAAGCAGAACCGGCACGCCCAGCAAACAACAACGCTGTGACTACGGGCCCTAACTCTCGTAGCAAGCTTAGCGCGACCATAGGGCCGAGACTGTCTTCGGTGCCAAAGTCGACTAAAATATTATAACCTTGAAGGGCCAGAACCATGCCAATAAATAAGCCCGACACTAAAATAATCACCATTGAACGCACACCCAGTACGTACATTTGTTTAATGACGAGAGGCACGCCTTTTTTAGGATTGGGAATGTGCGCAATAGCGCGCCATAACATCAGCCCTGCTTTACCATAACTGCTTACTAACTCAATGGCATAACGGCCAATAGCAGCAATTAAATTAATTGGACTCACTCAACAACTCCTGTTGATAATCCGCTGCGGGATAATGAAAAGGTACCGGACCATCTGGCGCACCTTGAATAAACTGGATTAATTGCGGGTTATCGGACGCCCTTAATTGTTCCGGCGTACCCTCAGCAATCACTTTTTTATTCGCAATCACATAAACATAATCCGCAATACCCAATACTTCTTTTACATCGTGAGACACCACCACAGAAGTAAGCTTAAGCGAATCAGATAATTCACGGATCAATTTAACTAACATACCCATAGATATTGGGTCTTGCCCTGCAAAAGGCTCATCATATAACACCATTTCAGGCTCTAATGCGATGGCTCTTGCTAATGCCGCGCGGCGTTGCATCCCGCCAGACAACTCACTTGGCATCATAAAAGCAGCACCACGCAGGCCAACGGCTTGCAACTTCATTAATACAATGGAACGGATAATCGATTCGGGTAAACCTGAATGCTCACGCAAAGCAAACGCCACGTTATCGAACACGTTCATGTCGGTAAATAACGCACCACTTTGAAACAACATACTCATACGTTTGCGAACTTGATATAGCTCAGTTCGAGATAAGGTGTGCATATTCAGACCGTCAAATAGCACTTCACCTTTATCAGGTGTTAACTGAGCACCAATTAGCTTAAGTAATGTGGTTTTCCCTATACCGCTAGGCCCCATTATGGCGGTAACTTTACCTCTGGGGATCGTTAATGAAATGTCATCATAAATGACTTTCTTACCCCAACCAAAAGCAAGGTGATTGATTTCAACAAGCGGATTTTGCAGCACTGTCGGTGTCTCTGACATGATATTCGAAGAGATAGCAGCCATCCTGGCATGTAAATGAAGATTAAATTTTACGTGAATGTTGCTTACCTAACAACCTACTCTGATTAAAAACCGCTAATCTGAAATGAATTTAATCTTAATAAATGATTAACTTGCTAATGATCAAACCACTTCCATCCTTTTGTGGCTTTCAATTTGACTCATTTGCAGCGAAAATACACGGGTTTAGAAAATTAAAGGGATAACATGTTAGTTAATATTTTGTTGCTGTGCGCTGGGCTAGCTGTACTGGTATTTAGTGCCGATAAATTTGTTTACGGGGCATCAGCCTTTGCAAGAAACCTAGGTTTACCCCCAATGCTGATTGGTTTAACCATTGTGGCAATGGGCAGCTCGGCACCTGAAATGTTTGTTGCGGCAACGGCATCAATGGACGGCATGAATGATACCGCCGTCGGTAATGTGCTGGGTTCTAACATCGCAAACATTACCCTAATTCTTGGTCTTACTGCTTTGCTTGGGGCGATTAGCGTAAGTTCTAAAACCCTGAAGCGAGAAATTCCATTGATGCTAGCGGCAACAGTGCTTGCCGGTTATCTGATCCACGACGGCATGCTGGCCCGCTATGAAGGCATTATATTATTAGTGGCCTTTTTGTCTGTCATGGGCTGGTTTATTTACCAAGCAATGACCAATAAAGACACCGATATTATGGGCGAAGAAATGGATGCCGAGATCCCTAAGGATGTCCCTACAATTCGTGCTATCATGTGGATACTCGTCGGTATGGTTTTATTACCGTTATCAGCAGGTTGGATGGTAGATGGTGCGGTAGGTATTGCAAAGATTTATGGATTATCTGATTTAGTGATTGGATTAACCATTATTGCTGTTGGCACCAGTTTACCTGAACTTGCCGCATGTATTGCCGGAGTGTTAAAAAAAGAAGACGATTTAGCTATTGGTAACATAGTTGGCTCGAATTTATTTAATATTCTTGCGGTACTCGCTATTCCAGGGCTAATCTCACCAGGTGAAGTTGATGCAACGGCAATCGACAGAGATTTTTATATGGTATTGGCCACCAGTATCGCATTAGCAGTATTAGTGTTATCTAGTGGCGCAAAGCAGCAACTCACTCGTTGGCATGGCATTTTATTATTATTGACCTTTATTGCGTACCAGTACGTTGTCTTCACCGCTCATTAAAGGGGCGTAAAGGACTTTACCAAGAGAGACAAACATGGCAAACCAAACTCAATTTCGTCAATGGGGCCGCAAGGTCATTGATATTGAAAAAGCAGCATTGGAACATCTTTATCAATTTGTTGATTCAGAAGCATTTGAACAAGCATGTGAATTAATCATGCAGTGCAAAGGAAAAGTCATTGTCATGGGCATGGGAAAATCAGGTCATATTGGCAATAAAATATCGGCAACCTTTGCCAGTACTGGCACACCCGCATTTTTTGTTCATCCTGGGGAAGCCAGTCACGGTGATTTAGGGGCTTTGGCAAAAAATGACATTATTCTGGCCATATCTAACTCAGGTGAATCAAGCGAAATACTCACACTGATGCCAGTAATACAACGTATGGGAGTACCTGTTATTGCCGTTACCGGTAAACCTGACTCCAATATGGCAAAATTAGCCAAATTACATTTGTGTATTGAAGTGCCAGAAGAAGCTTGTCCGTTAGGGCTAGCACCAACATCAAGTACCACAGCAACTTTAGTCATGGGTGATGCGCTCGCGGTAGCCTTATTACAAGCAAAAGGTTTTACCCGTGATGATTTTGCCTTATCCCATCCGGGTGGCTCTTTGGGCCGAAAATTACTGCTTAAAGTAAATGATGTGATGCATCAGGGCAACGACTTACCCTTGGTTAAACAGGATATCTGTATTACTGAAGCGCTGTATGAAATATCCAATAAAGGCTTAGGCATGACAGCCGTTGTCGACGATAACAATATATTAGTCGGTATTTTTACCGATGGTGATTTACGTCGTGTGATTGACGCTGAAGTGAACTTGCGTACCACACCTATTTCACATGTTATGACCAAACACTGCGTGACAAGCCCGGCTAACATCTTGGCTGCACAAGCACTGCAAATTATGGATGAGAAAAACATCAATGGTTTGATTGTCGTAAATGAACAACATCAACCAATTGGCGCATTAAATATGCTCGATATGGTTAAAGCAGGGGTAATATAAACATGACAATTCAAACGCCAAGCCATCAAGGTTTTTACGGCCCAATTAGCGATGATATTTGGCAGCGAGCGAAAAAAATTAAACTGCTGATTTGTGATGTTGACGGCGTATTTTCTGATGGCCGCATTTATTTGAATAACAGTGGTGAAGAAACCAAAGCTTTTCACACCCGCGATGGTTACGGTGTTCGTTCAGCACTAACAAGTGGAATAAATGTAGCCGTTATTACCGGACGTAAATCTCAAATCGTCGAAAACCGCATGAGCGCTCTGGGTATAAAAGATATTTATCAAGGTGTTGATAATAAGTTTGTCCCGTATGAAGCATTAATCAAGCAATATAACGTAGCTGCAGATGAAGTCGCTTATATCGGTGATGACATGGTTGATTTGCCAGTTATGAAAGTGGTTGGTTTAGCGGTTTGTGTTGCTGATGGCCATCCCTTTGTTCGTATGCATTGCCACATGACAACACACATCAAGGGCGGTCATGGCGCATTGCGTGAACTCACAGATTTACTATTGTTAAGCCAAGGCAAATTTGAAAATGCCCACGGTATGAGTATATGAATCGTACCACACTCGCCATCTGTGCATTCTTTGGCTTAGCGTTAACTTTGTACTGGCAGGTACAGGATAAACGCAACAAAATGGCACTGGTAGTAGACACACGTATTGAGCGGCCTGATTTTGTCGCTGATGACCTGCATACTACAGAATTTAATACGCTAGGTTTAGTCGACAGTAAAATGAGCGCTACACACATGGAGCATTACTCCATGACTAATACGACTTTATTTACTGACCCCGTATTGCTACTTTATCCACAAAACGGTAAAGCGCAATGGCAAATAACCGCAAAAAACGCCACGCTTGAACAACAGACAAATAAAGTCAGTTTACAAAATGATGTAATAATCAATGCCATTGACATTGAAGAGCCGCTACAATCGCTCGAAACACAGCAAGTCACCTTTGATTTAGAAACCATGATTGGCCGCTCTGAAGATCCGGTTATCATTAAAGGTAATGGTTTTTTAATTAATGGCTTAGGATTATTTGCCGATCTCAATGCAGAAGAAATTACCTTGCTCAGTGAGGTAGAAGGAACATATGAACCACATTAAGTTTTTATCCAAATCACTCTGTAAGGTCAGTGTTCTTGCAACATTTGCTATCGCGGCACTGGCGAACAACGTCATGGCCAAAGAAGGCGATCTGCAACAAGAGCTGAAAATTGCCGCGGTAAGCCAACGTGCGGACATTAAAAATAACCAGATTATTTTTAATGGCCCAGTAAAAATCACCCAAGGTAGTATTAATATTAATGCCGATGAATTACGCGCATTTTCAGCTGAAAATGGCCAAACTAAAACGTTGATTGCTATTGGTAATCCCGCAACGTTTTCGCAGGAATTAGATGATGGTCGAATAGGCACCGCCAGTGCCAATGAGATCCGCTACGACCTAGCCACGACAGGTTTATTATTAACTGGCAATGCCAAGTTAGATCAGGCCGGTAGCAAAGTGACGGGCAATGTTATTCGCTACAATATCACCGCCCAAGAGCTGATTGCAGAAAGTACCGGTAAGGGAGAAGACCGTGTTATTACCATCATTCAGCCTGAAAACTTCCAAACCGAAGATGTACCGAAACAAAAACTTCCTGAAATTCCGTTAAAAAAGCAAGGTAACCAATGAGCCAAATTACCTTAACCGCTGAAAATTTAGCTAAAAGCTATAAAAGTCGTCAAGTTGTAAAAAGTGTCAGTTTAACGGTAAAAACCGGTCAAATTGTCGGCTTGTTAGGTCCTAATGGCGCCGGAAAAACCACCACCTTTTATATGGTGGTAGGTTTAGTCAAAAGTGATAACGGTCGTATTTTAATTGATAATGATGATTTGACTGCAGATCCAATGCATTTACGTGCTCGCAAAGGAATCGGCTATTTACCACAAGAAGCGAGTATTTTTAGAAAGCTAACCGTTCATGACAACATTATGGCCGTTCTGCAAACGCGCAAATCATTAAGCCAGGATGAACGAATTCAAGAGCTGGAAAGTCTTTTAGAGGAATTTCATATCACCCATATTCGAGACAGTTTAGGCATGTCCCTTTCTGGTGGTGAAAGACGTCGAGTTGAAATTGCACGTGCATTGGCCGCAAATCCTAAGTTTATCTTACTCGATGAACCTTTTGCCGGTGTTGACCCCATTTCAGTTATTGATATTAAAAAAATTATTCAACAACTGAAAAGTCGTGGCCTTGGAGTGCTCATTACTGACCACAATGTTCGCGAAACCCTTGATGTTTGTGAGCGCGCTTATATTGTCAGCCAAGGCAATCTCATTGCCGAGGGAACACCTGATGAAATACTCAACAATCAACAAGTACGAGCAGTATACTTGGGCGAACAATTCAAGCTATAGTTAATGTAAGCACAACAGATAGATGCTTTGAAAATACCAACACTTCAGTAAGCTTTTATTGTGGTGTTTCACAATGTATTTAAACAACATTTGCGAAATACACTCGTGTGAAACGGTGTAGCAAACGGAAATCTTCTAGGGATCAGCAGTAATGAAAGCGTCACTCCAACTTAAAATGGGTCAACATCTGACTATGACCCCACAACTGCAACAGGCGATTCGTTTGCTGCAGTTATCGTCTTTGGAGTTACAGCAAGAAATTCAACAAGCATTAGACTCAAACCCTTTGCTTGAAATGGAAGATGAATTTGCAGAATTTAACAACAAAAATGACCAACAAAAAAACCAATCAGAAACTGATTTTAGTGAACTAGTCGCGCCAACAATAGAAAAAGACACCTCAAGCGTTGATACAGCAGAATCGATGACAAAAGAGCAAATGTCTGATGATTTGCCTATGGATACGACCTGGGATGAAGTGTACACCGCATCTCCGATGGCCAGTTCTGGATCGGGCAGCATGCCAAGCGATGACATGCCTTTTCAAGGTGAAACCTCAGAAGGTTTGTACGAACACCTTGAATGGCAGAAGAATCTCACTCCTTTTTCTGATACCGACCTAGCCATTGCCACCGCCATCATCGATGCCATTGACGACACAGGTTATTTAACCCAAAGCACCGAAGACATCTTAGAAGCAATGGGAGACGAATCGGTTGAGCTTGATGAAGTTGAAGCGGTACTGAAACGTATCCAACATTTTGATCCTATTGGCGTTGCCTCTCGCGATCTCCGTGAATGTTTGCTGATCCAGTTAATGCAATATGATCCCAATACACCTCACATTGATAACGCAAAAGTGCTTATCAAAGATTATTTAGATTTAATTGCAGGCAGAGACTTTCGCACATTGATGCGTAAAACCAAGTTAAAAGAAGATGAACTTCGTGAGGCTATTGAGTTAATTCAATCTTTGAATCCACGCCCTGGTTCGATGATCACCCCGCAGGATGATGAATATGTTATCCCCGATGTTTCGGTGATGAAAAAGAATGGTCGTTGGGTTGTTGAATTAAATCCTGACAATATGCCCAAAATTGGTATAAACCAGCAATATGCGGCGATGGCAAAAAGCAGTAAAAGTCAGTCTGACAGCCAATTTATTCGCGGTCACTTGCAAGAAGCTAAATGGTTTATTAAAAGTTTAGAAAGCCGCAACGACACCTTATTAAAAGTGTCCAATTGCATTGTCCAGTTCCAACAAGGTTTTTTTGAGTATGGTGAAGAAGCCATGAAACCTATGGTACTGAATGACATAGCTGAAGCGGTAGAGATGCATGAATCAACTATTTCGAGGGTCACAACTCAAAAATACATGCATACTCCGCGCGGATTATTCGAATTAAAATACTTTTTCTCTAGCCACGTCAGTACCGACGACGGCGGCGAGTGCTCATCAACAGCAATTAGAGCCTTTATAAAAAAACTGGTTGCTGCCGAAAACCAAAAGAAACCATTAAGCGACAGTAAAATGGCGGATCTTTTGGCTGAACAAGGGATTAATGTTGCACGTCGTACTATCGCGAAATACCGTGAGGCGATGATGATCCCCCCCTCAAACCAGCGTAAGAGTTTATAATCTACCTAGGCAATTGGAGGATAAATATGCAAATAAATTTAACAGGTCACCATGTTGAAATTACTGAATCATTACGCGAATATGTCACGATAAAATTTTCAAAGCTTGAACGACATTTCGATCAGATCCATAATGTGCATGTCGTGTTAAATGTCGAAAAACAACAGCAAAAGGCAGAAGCAAAAGTCAGCTTAAATGGCGCTGAAGTATTTGCAGCTGCTGATCATGCCGACATGTATCATGCAATAGACGCCCTGATCGACAAACTCGATCGTCAGGTTATTAAACACAAAGAGAAACTATCTAAGCATTAATGATGGAACTTAGTACCATCCTGCAGCCGGAATGCACCTCCTGTGCCTCACCGGGCAGTAAGAAAAAGGTACTGGAACTTATCAGCGATTTAGTCGCTGCCCAGTACCCATCCCTTTCTTCGCAAGAGATTTTCGAAAGCCTAGTGGCCAGAGAAAAAATGGGTAGCACAGGAATAGGCTCTGGCATTGCAATCCCTCATGGTCGATTGACGACCATCGAACACCCCATTGCGATTTTTATTAAATGTGAAGAACCCATTCCATTTGATGCCATAGATAAACAACCCGTTGATTTGTTATTTGCCTTATTAGTTCCAGCGGAACAATGCCAACAACACCTCAGCACTTTATCTTCGATGGCAGAAAAGCTATCAGATAAACTTATTCTCAAGCAGTTACGTAAAAGTAGTAACTCCACTGAACTCTATCAGGTTATCACTGCATGAAATTAGTTATTGTATCGGGCCGCTCTGGTTCAGGTAAGTCTGTCGCACTAAGGGTATTAGAAGACCTTGGTTACTACTGTGTCGATAATTTACCTGTGGCATTGATTGGAACATTATTGGACCAGCTTACTGGCAGCCGCGATCAAATAGCGATTAGTGTCGACGTACGTAATATTGCCGACCAAGGAAAAGTACTACAAGAACAACTTGCTAAGTTAGGTAGCGATACTGAAATCTGTAGCTTTTTCTTAAACTCTTCAGACAAAGTATTACTTAAACGTTATAGCGAAACCCGCCGGTTACACCCTTTATCTAAGAATCAAATATCACTTCTAGAAGCAATTAAATTAGAAGGGGTGTTATTAGAACCTATCGCGAATGTGGTAGACCATTATATTGATACTTCAGCATTAAACATTTACGAATTGAGCGATCAAGTGCGTGAAATATTGATGGGCAGTGTTGATAAAGAGTTAGTCATTAACTTTGAATCATTCGGCTTCAAACATGGCATGCCAACCGAAGCAGACTTCATGTTTGATGTACGTTTTTTACCTAATCCTCATTGGGAAGTAGAACTGCGCCCTTATACAGGGCTCGATAAACCAGTACAAGAATTCCTTGGCAACCAGCCTTTAGTCAATAAGTTTATTTGGCAAATTGAAAATCTATTTGAAACTTGGATGCCGCATCTTGAGCGTAATAATCGCAGCTACTTAACCATCGCGATTGGCTGTACCGGTGGACAACATCGTTCTGTGTATATTGCAGATCAGCTGGCAAAACGTTTCTCGAATGATAAAAAGCATACGGTTCATGCAAGGCACCGAGAACTAGCAAATAAGGTTAAATAACGTTATTTAGCAGATTATTGGAGTCAGTGTTATGAGCCTTTTACAACGACAAGTCACCATTTCAAATAAATTGGGGTTACACGCTAGAGCCGCTACAAAGCTGGTGATACTGGCCAATGAGTTTGATGCCAATATCACCTTGATTCAGGGTAGCAAAACGGCCAGTGCAGCCAGTGTCTTAGGCTTACTGATGTTAGAAAGTGGGCTAGGTAAAACAATTGATATCACCGCTGATGGACCAGATGCTCAAGCTGCGCTTGATGCAATATGTGCGCTAATTAATGCTAAGTTCGATGAAGGCTGTTAACCCTAAAGGTAGGTGTTAACTCATCCACAATCATCATTTATTGATTTCTCTTCTGCTATGCTGCCACATTGCTAGATCTTCAGACTATTTTAAACAATTAATCAACCGACTATTGTCATCATTAGTGGTGTCAATCAGACCGACATACCAATTGCCACAATCCCAACAGTACTAACAATCCCAACAGTACTAACAATCCCAACAGTACTAACAATCCCAACAGT
>NZ_JAPJEE010000012.1:0-77487 GCF_030731885.1 Shewanella sp. ULN5 | reverse complement strand
ACTAACAGTACTAACAGTACTAACAGTACTAACAGTACTAACAGTACTAACAGTACTAACAGTACTAACAGTACTAACAGTACTAATAATCAACCATAGCCAAGTTAACATAACTATTTCAAGGCAATATAACCTCAATATCTTCAGGCATTTTTTACAATGACACTTGAGAAAAGCAATGCCTATCAAGCAAGACCTTGCACCTAAAACATCGTAACGGCTTAACCTAAACTCCGCTTAAGAAACTCGCAAACATATTAATATTAAATTCCACACCATCAGCCAGAGGTTGAGGGTAACGCGTCAGTTTGAAGTAAGGCATTGAGATTCCCTCAAGTTCATTTATTGATAAAGTTAAGCGGAATTTGGCGATGTACTTTCTCCCTTGCGGGCTAATGATGCTAAAAACCAAATTAGTGCAATTGCACCAATACATTGCAAAGTATAATAAGCTGAACTCTGCCATAAAAATATAACTAACTAATAGTATTCATAAAAAAATAATTTCAACAATTGGCACAATCTTTTCATATAGTAAAGTACCTATAAATAGGTAGATCATTATATGTGCGTATTGAATTGTAGGAGAAAATATTATGCAAATAAAACCATTACCCCTAAATACGTTATCCAATGTTTTTGTGCATACACTTCAATTTAGTAGCTTGTTTACTAGAAAAATTCACCAATATTATCAGTTTATTGCTCATATTGGCGTCAGTCAGTGGGACGTTGAAAATAGATAATCCAACAAGCAAATCTCAATAAAAGTGAATACGACTATGCATAATACTGCGATGCACAACCACATAAGCCACAAATATTCACAAGCTCTGATCAGCGAAGTGGTCAACCAAGTTAAAAATCATAATCGGTTACTCTCAGAGGTGGCTAAAAATTATGGGATTTCGTCCAGAACTGTCTATCAATGGGTTAAATCATCTACCGAACCTAGTGAATTGAAAAAAAGTGAAATAACCAATCAAATTGCATCATTGCAATTACAAATAAATAGTTTGAACAACTTATTACAAATGATGACATAACCGCTTTCGGCAAGGGTGTTTGGCGATATGAGATTATCCCCCAGTAATCGACTATAACAATGCAAACAACCACATATAATAATATGGCGCTAAACAGCCTAATAGTGATGCACAAGCATCCTTGCTACTTTCTTCTACCTTGGCGCGCAATGTCTTTACAAATGAATAAAATAAGCAGCAACATGAAATAACCGCTTACGTTTGGATTACCCATAAAGCGGTAAACATTTTCGGCAAGGGTGTTTGAATATATGAGATTAGCCCCCAGTAATCGACTATAACAATACAAACAACCACATATAATAATATGGCGCTAGACAGCCTAATAGTGATGTACGAACACCCTTGCCACTTTCGCACACTAATGCATAAAATTAAGCCAGCTTAACTATGCAGACTTCTTCATTCACCGCCCACACCGCCACCAATAACTATCGGTTAATTTAGATAAAAAGTTTTTTATCAACTTCTTAGCGAAATAGCATTTCAACCACTACACTTAAATTATGATGACTTTTACCCCCAGCCTATGAATTTAACTCTGCCAATTTTTATTGTAGTTTTAATGCTTATATCTGCCTGCCAACCTAACGCTAGCGTTAAAGCGGATGGGCAAAAATCGCCTATTATAAAAATAGCTGTATCGAACACACCGCTTTCTTCCCCCATTTTCATTGCCGACAAAAAAGGTTTTTTTAAACGGCATGGGCTGAATATCCAATTAGTAAGAGAAGATGGAGGAGTTAAGTGTTTTAACGAACTTATGGAAGGCAATGTTGATTTTGCCACTACGTCTGAATCAGTGGTGATGTTCAATAGTTTTTATCGCAGCAACTTTATTGTGTTAGCCAGTTTTGTGGAGTCTGATAATGATTTAAAACTGCTGAGCATGTCATCTGAGAAGTTTAATGATTTAGCAGCAATCTCTAACGCTAAAGTCGGTATAGTCAAAAGCAGTGCCAGTGAATTTTTCTTTGACAGTTTACTAATGCTTTATCACCAACAAGATGCCCAGATAGAAAGAGTCTATTTAAAGCCAAATCAAATGCTTCAGGCGCTTCAACAAGGCGAAGTAGACTTAATCTCTGCATGGGAGCCCTTTCCCTATCAACTCGTAAAAGAATCACCACAAGCAAGCCAAGTTATTGGCACGAAAGGCCTATATAACCTTTCATTTAACCTAGTCGGCTTAAAAAACAGTTCGATCAAAACTAAAGATAAACAAAGTATTCTTCAAGCGTTAAGCGATGCCATTAATTACATCAATGAAAACCCTGAAGACAGCCAGCTGTTAATTAGTCAAATTCTTGATATGGATAAAATACAGCTGAGTTATTTATGGCGAGATTATGATTTTAGATTAAGCCTTAGTAATGCTTTAGTTTCAAATTTGCAATTACAATCTCAATGGGCAATTGACAGAGCCTTAGTCCCAAAAGACAATCGCATTGATATTAGGCAAATACTAGATAGACAGCTATTTGAGTCAGCTATGTACGAGCATACGGATGAGCATCAATGACACTTGCAACTCGGCTTAAACTTACAGCAATACTGTGCGCGCTATTGACCATTGCCGTTTGCCAAGCCTTGTTTCAAGCTCACACTTACCAGCAAAAAATTTATAAGCAACTTAACCATTCGATGCAAATACAATTAAGCATTGATAGCTTAAGAAGCCAATTATGGCTTTATGACGAGTATAGCGACCAACTTAGCTTATCCGAGCTTAACATTAGGCAAGCGGATCTTGCAGTTCAGTTATCTAAAGATATTCAATGGCATACCAAGCAGCGGCGAGTACTCGACAATCTAAATCGTCTGAACGCTAATATTCGCGTATTATTTAATACCCAAATGCAAAGCAATACCAATCATTCACTTTCTGAGGATCAGCTGACTTCCAGTCGCTTACTTAAAGCGAAATACAGTATGAATATAGAAAAAATGACTGAAGATATGTATCGGCTTCATAAAGTGACCATTGCCCAAGCAAAGCAAACCCAGCAATCATTATTGATCTCTATCTCTTTGGTGGTTTTATTGCTATCGATTCTGGTTACCATCTGGTCATCAATGACATTGATTCGCTTCAAACGTGGCATGAAGTCGCTCAATGATGGCATGCGAACACTTGCCAACGGCGATTTAGAAAGTCGCGTTAAATATGACATGAATGATGAGTTTGCTGAAATGAGCGACAACTTTAATGATATGAAGGCCTCTTTGCAGAAAATAACCATTAAAAAAGAAGAACTGAAATTAGAAGTGGCAAGGCAAACCCAAAAACTACAAGAACAGCAGGTTAAGCTCACCTATTTAGCCGAACACGATGAACTCACCTCTATTTATAACCGCCGTGCTTTTATCAAGCAAATTGACAGTGCCATCGAACGTGATTCGAGACGAAATGAGCAAGCTGCATTACTTTTTATCGACTTAGATAAATTTAAAATAATCAATGACACCCTAGGCCATCAAACCGGAGATGAGGTACTCAAACAAATTGCGCTGAGATTAAAATCGCATTTGCGAAGTACTGACTTTGTCGGGCGATTTGGTGGTGATGAGTTTGTTATTTGGTTAGACAACATCAATAATGAGCAAGACATCATTACCAAAGTTAAACTCATTTTGTCCGTCATAAACCAAACTATTGAGCTTAATGGTAATTCATTAACTGTGGGGGCAAGTATTGGAGTGAGCCAATATCCGCTAAATGGTAATAATAGTAACTGTCTGGTCACCGCTGCTGATGCCGCAATGTATATTGCTAAACATGACTCAACACAAGACTATTGTTTATTCCAGGAAATCTCTTAGCTTTAATCGTTTTTAAGAATGTTTGTGTTAAGAAAGCGCAAAATCATACTCAGAAAAACCTTTAAACGCAGGTGACTTTAGATAAAGCAGATTACTTAACCTCAACTCAGGTCAAGAGATGGGCTCAACAAGCTGAATTTAAAATATTTAGCTAATTTTGTCGCAAACTTGTCATTTTTTAAAACAAAGCACGTTAACACATCAATAGCTGGCCTATTGCACGTTAATGAAACGCCGTTAGCAAGACAAAGGGCTGTTTAGTTGGGGGTTAATATTATCCCGAGCTGAGGTTACTTATAAAAATGACCAACCTCACCTGTGCAGGCTAACAACTCGCACTCAAACGTTTTCTCATATAAAACGTATTGATATTTCCCATCAACAGTCCGTCATCCACTCAGGCAAGTAGTTGCTTAGACTTACATCAAAACCGAACAGCTAAACTACATCAAACGCCATCGAATACGTTTTATTGATTTGCCACTTTGACATAGGTTTCAGTAGACCAATCATATTGATAAATGACCCCTTGCCATTCATAAACCATTTTCCCATCCTTTTGGATGACTTTAGCATTTTCAGGCAAGGTTCGAATTCCGTGATCATATTGCATTGACGTTGTGGTTCTTTGTGGAGGAGCCACCACTACGGTAGGCTCAACCTCAAAATCACGACGAATAGCATAATTGTCACGGTCATATCGATAAGGGGAATAGCCATTATTATACCAATGATCGCGCCAGCGCCAGTCGTTACCCCATCGATAACCACTGCTCCAGCCTATACCAACACTTGGCCCCCAATGATTATTCCATCCAGAACCCCATCGCCAAGGATCGCGGTAGCCATGTCGATTGTTAAATTGATGACGATGACGGTCATGATTTACATAATCTCGATTATGATTACCCTGATGATTACCCTGATGATTAGAAGCCACATGAGTGTTAACGCTGGCTTGATTAAGATGATCAAGACTCAATGGTTGTTGTGCTACAGCAGGACATACACCACCGATCCCCCAAAATAGCGACAGAACCGTTATCGTTTTAAGCTTCATACTCACTGACCTCATCTTACGACATAAGAGCTATGTCAATCACAACCCTAATCCATAACATTTGTCAGTTTACACCTTGAAACATCAATCGCCCAGAGTGATAACTCAAATGGCTTAACCCCATATTAGAAAAATGCTATAGTGCGCGGCACATCAAATTGCACAAACAGGCGGTAGTTATGAGTTTCAAGGATTTACGTAGCTTCATAAACCATCTAGAAGCCAATGGTGAGCTAAAACGCATTAGCCATCCGGTTGACCCTCACCTTGAAATGACAGAAATAGCCGACAGAGTATTACGCTCTGGTGGGCCAGCCTTGCTGTTTGAGAATCCTAAAAATAATAGCATGCCAGTACTGGTCAATTTATTTGGCACACCAAAGCGCGTCGCGATGGCATTAGGCAAAGATGATCCATTAGCGCTTAGAGAAGTGGGTGAGCTATTAGCATTTTTAAAAGAACCAGAGCCACCACGTGGTTTTAAAGATGCCATATCAAAAATTCCAATGTTTAAGCAAGCATTAAACATGCCGCCTAAAACAGTGCGCAATCCGCCATGTCAGGAAGTGGTAACAACCGGTGATGATGTTGATTTAACATCGCTTCCTATTCAACACTGCTGGCCTGGCGACGTCGCACCGTTAGTCACATGGGGACTAACCATTACTAAAGGGCCACGCCAAAAGCGTCAAAATTTGGGTATTTATCGTCAGCAATTACTGGGTAAAAATAAGCTTATTATGCGCTGGTTAGATCACCGTGGTGGTGCATTAGACTTTAAAGACTTTAAAGAAAAACACCCAGGTGAAAACTACCCTGTTGTGGTGGCGTTGGGGAGTGATCCGGTAACCATTCTTGGCGCAGTAACGCCTGTACCCGATGCCATGAGTGAATACGCTTTTGCAGGATTACTGCGCGGAGAGCGCACCGAAGTGTGTAAAGCATTAAGCTGTGATTTAGAAGTGCCCGCTACCAGCGAAATAATCTTAGAAGGCTATATTGCCCCAGGTGAAATGGCAGAAGAAGGTCCCTATGGCGATCACACAGGTTACTATAATGAAACCGATTCTTTTCCCGTATTTACCGTGACTCATATCACTCACCGTAAAGATGCAATTTACCACAGCACCTATACCGGCCGTCCACCTGATGAACCGGCAATGCTAGGTGTGGCATTAAATGAAGTATTCGTGCCTATTTTACGTAAACAATATCCAGAAATTATCGACTTCTATTTGCCGCCTGAGGGTTGCTCATACCGCATGGCGATAATCTCAATTCGTAAGCAATATCCAGGACATGCAAAGCGCGTGATGATGGGGGCATGGTCGTTCTTACGTCAATTTATGTACACCAAGTTTATTGTTGTCGTTGATGACGATGTGAACTGTCGCGACTGGCAAGATGTTATTTGGGCCATTACCACCAGAATGGACCCAACCCGTGACACAGTAATGATAGATAATACACCTATTGATTATTTAGACTTTGCATCCCCAATCGCAGGCTTAGGGTCAAAAATGGGCTTAGATGCCACCAATAAATGGGAAGGTGAAACCAATCGAGAATGGGGTACGCCTATTGTGATGGACAACGAAGTAAAAGAAAAAGTTGATCAAATGTGGGACCAATTAGGTATTGATGGCCAACCGACACTGTAAAGAGTGACCTTGGTCACATAAAGACGTTATAATCATTCAAAGATTGAAAACCTAAAAAGATAGGGCTTAAAGGACGTTAGATGAAAACCATTCGTTGTCAGATAGAAAAAATCACCCCGTTTAATGATGCCGTATTCCAAGTCATCCTTAAACCTGACACTGCTTTTGAATTTAAAGCGGGTCAGTATTTAAGTGTTGTTATGGGTGAGAAAGACAAACGTCCTTTTTCCATCGCTAGCGCACCTAATGCCGATAAAATTGAACTGCATATCGGTGCCGCAGTGAGTGAAAGCTACCCAATGCAAGTGGTTGAACGCCTAAAAACGTCTACTCATATTGATATTGAAGCGCCTGCAGGTAATGCCTATTTACGTCAAGACAGTACGCGTCCACGGGTGTTAATCGCTGGTGGTACTGGGTTTTCATATATTAAAAGTATTATTGAGCATCAAATTGCAATCGGCCAAACGGTTCACTCCACATTTTACTGGGGCTGTCGTACCGAAGATGCCATGTATTACCAAAACATCGCTCGTCAATGGCACGCTGACCATAAATGGTTAGACTTTGTTCCTGTTATTGAGCAAGCCGATGGCGATTGGGATGGTAAAACCGCCAATTTACTTGAGCAAATCAAACATGACTTTATTAGCCTTAAAGGATATGACATTTATATCGCTGGCCGTTTTGATATGGTGGGCGCTGCTCGGGAAGTGTTTAGAAGTTTAGGTGTAGAAGAAGACCACCTGTTTGGTGATGCCTTCGCTTTCATCAAATAATCATAATTATGTAAAAAAAACCGACTAAATCAGTCGGTTTTTTTATACCTCAAAGAGTGTATCAAAGTGTAACAAGATATTGTATTTCAACTTTTGTATCGTGATAGTTATCAAATCTTCGTCTAAAATGAGACACATGCAACAAGAATGAAACCTCTACCCTACCTTAGTTAACCTTTCAGGGAACCACAATGCGAAATAAGCCTACGATAGACAAAGAAGTCGAGCTTAAAGCGGGAGATGAATTAGTTTCAATAACCGATACCCGTGGCATTATTACCTATGCTAATCCTACATTTATTCGCATTTCAGGTTACAGTGAAGCTGAATTGATTACCCACAACCATAATTTAGTCCGTCATCCCGATATGCCCGCCGAAGCATTTAAAGATTTATGGGACAAATTAAAAGCTGGTGAATCATGGCGTGGTATTGTTAAAAACCGATGTAAAGATGGTAGCTATTATTGGGTAGATGCTTTTGTATCACCCTTGTATGAAAAAGGCAGAATTACTGGCTATCAATCTGTTCGCATCAAAGCCAAGCCTGAATACATAAAAAATGCGACCTCGCTTTACGCCCAAATCAAACAGGGTAAAAAATTAGCCTCACCATTAAGTTTCAAACAAAAACAACTCATAGGAACCTTACTTATCCTAGCAAGTGCACTGGCGATGGGCTTCAGCGCGAATATTTATGCCGCGATTGGACTAATATTGTTAACCACGTTATTAGCAGGAATATTTAAACAAGAGTTATTTACCATTCCTGCGCACATCAGTCGTTATCAAGCACAATACGACTCTGTCAGTCGTTTAGTCTTTTGCGGTAATGACCATAGTTCAGTGCTCGACTTTCAGCTAAAAATGAACCAAGCCAAAATGCAAGGTGTGCTTGGTCGAGCCCAAGATCAAGGCAATAACCTTGATCATATTGCCAATGAGTTGGTCACAACAGCAAAACACGCCAATCAAAGTATTGAAAAGCAAAAAGATCAAATTACCCAAATAGCGACTGCGATTGAAGAAATGAACGCCACTGTTGCTGAGATGGCTCAACATGCCTTATCAACATCCTCAAATGTTGATCAAGTACAAAACGTCTGTCTTGATAACCTTAAGGCCATGAAAAACAGTCGTAAAAATATTGATGCCCTGACTCAATCCGTAACGGAAGCCGCTGAAAGCACCCACTTTTTAAATAAAGAGGCTGAAAATGTCTCTCAAGCTATGCTAGAAATTAATGGCATAGCTGAACAAACTAACCTTTTAGCGTTAAACGCTGCGATAGAAGCCGCACGTGCAGGTGAACAGGGCCGAGGCTTTGCGGTTGTGGCAGATGAAGTAAGAGCATTATCCAGTCGCACGCAGCTGTCCACAGATTTGATTTCAAAAAGTGTCCAGTCAATGCATTCAATGTTGCATAACTGGTCTGCACAAATGCAACAAAGCAAACAACAGGCTGAATTATGCGTCGATGATATCGCCCATGTTGCGACGCAATTTGAGGTAGTCAACCAACAAATCATTGAAGTGAATATGTTTACTCAACAAAGCGCGGTTGCAGCTGAACAACAAAGAGCTGTCACCAATGAGATGACTGAAAATATTCATCAAATAAGTGAATTGAGCCAAGGTAATGTTCATAACTTATCTGTGATAGGATTAGCCGCTAACACCATTCAGCAGCAAGCTGAAAAGGCCAAAGGCCTTAGAAATACATTCGGATAAATTTAAAGGTTTAACATGCAACTCAGTCAATTAACACAACCGATTTACGATCATCTTTATCGCGATATTTTAGAGTTTAGAAGCACCTTTGATTTGCCGGTTGCTGACGAATCGAGTTTAGATGCACAAGCCGATGCTTTACACACTTCACTGATCATTGAAGAAATGACCGAGCTTGCAGAAGCCGACAGCCGCATTGAACAAGCCGATGCCATCGTCGATTCAGTTTATGTATTGATGGGCCGTTTAGTTCACTTAGGTGCCACTCAGGTAGTCGATCGTTTAGAAATTAGCTATCTGATAGATCTGTTGCTAAATGTGGCCAAAAATCGTCAAATTGACTTTATTCGCTGTTGGGACGAAGTGCATTCAAGCAACATGAGTAAAGTGTGTCGTAATGAACAAGAGTTAAACGAAACCATCGCCCACTATGCAAAACAAGGTGTGGAAATTGTGGGTAGCACTAAAGGCGAATTCATCATTGCCAAATGTGCTAAAGATGTCGAAATGGCCGGTAAAGTGGTTCGCCAAGGCAAGGTATTAAAATCAGTTTATTATCGCCCAGCAGATTTAACGCCGTTAGTTAAGGGTTAAAACTGAAAGCGTTTTTTGCTAAAACACTCGCCATGAGAATAGCAAAATAGCCAAATAAAATGCGCTTATCGTATTAACGGTAAGCGCATTTTTTGTGTTTAATTTACCAAGATAATCGCGTTTATCCTGAACCAATAAATTTAAACTCAGTTAAATTTTCAGGCGACTCCAACCGTGAGACGCCTTAATCACGTCCATGTGGGCTTAACCAAAACAATAACATCCATGTTAAACAGCCAGTTCGCCATCCATACCTCTCGCTCAAAAATGTTTAACTTAGTGAAACTTCGCCCGGTTTTGGATACTCGCAGGCTCATCTTCACCTGAATTATTGTCTCTTCGATTTAGCTTTATTGATGGATATGGAAAAAGCTAAATCAGAACAAAAGTTAGGTCACTTTTGGACAAAAGTGTGTAGGCCTTCGAATGAAGGCGTTGGCATTTTGAGCTTATAACATTTGGCTGAGTTGGAATTGGGATTTGTGTTTAAAGTCGAATCTTCATTGTTGTTAAAAGCCTGCGGCTCGCTTATGTGCAGATACTGCTTCGGGACGCTATGCGTCATCCCTGACCGCTTAACGAAAACATCCCTGTTTTCGATACCCTCAGCCGCATCTACACTTGGTTATTTGATCTCTTCGATTTAACCTTTCGGGTATCAATCGGACAATAAAAAGCTAAATCGTTTTTGGACAGAAACAATTTAGTGCTTAGGCTCTAAAATTTACAATTCACATTATCATTACTAATGATTACCTTAAGAAAGCGGGTTTATGCTCACTAAGAGATGAACTGCCCTGTGCGGAGCCGCATGCAGTGTGGGGCTGGAGACTAGACACCTCCGACTACCCGATTAGCTTTGTAGCGATCTTTTGAGTTGGTCTATAAGTCCTTTTTCAGGTTTTGCTATAAAAGTTTGTCCCTGCGCTATGTGAACCCATAACTTTAGCGAATGAATATTAAGTGAAGATGTTTCAGTTACTGATTTAGGAAACCGGATTATCCAATCATCCTTGCCACCATTGAGACGAAATGGCACTGCAAAAGTAGCATCTTGCCCTTCGGTCAACACCTTTGGAATATCATCAAAACCAGGAATTCCGAATAATTGAATCATGCTCGTTTTACTACGCCAAAAACCAGCTTGCCACCCAATACTTTCTATTTTTGCTGGTTTATTACTTAAGTTTACGACCTTAATTATACAATAATCTGGTGTTCCCTCTGTGCCACTAGAGACTATTTGTCTATGGCCAACGGTGATTCTAAGTTTCACCTTGTTCTGATTGTACGCAAAAAACAAAGAGGTAATAACAGCAGCTATAGTGCCGAAGCTAGCTACCCATGTCCCGATCATTGTCCAAAACTGAATTTCATCTGAAGTCATGTCTTCCCTCTAAAAAGCTAACGTCACCTTAAGTGGCAAAAAATTGATAGCTAAAATGTTGAACGAATTGAAAACAGCAAACTGTTTTTTGTGATTTTTCAAAGAAATTCTATATACTTATCTGCTAATACGGCAAACTCTCCCCAACCTATATCCTCTATGCATAGACCAATTCCACTCTCGGTGATTGTGCCATACATTATAACAACCTTGCCTTAAGAGTTATCGTCAATACCATGCTCTCTTGAGCTTAAATCTACAGCTTTTAAACAAAAATCGACATATTCACCACGTGGATATTCAAACATAGTTTGTCTAATGTTTTGAGGAGTAGGACCACGGTTAATTGAGCTTTTTATTTTTGCGAAATAAAGTCTAGGTACGTCATCAATATTATGGACATTTTTAATATCGACTAATAAATCCCTTAATTGGATCGCATTTTTCCTTCCTGGTAAATGAAAGTATTTATACATGTTTTTGTTAAAGTTTCTGCATAAGCCGCGAACAGTCGTAATCCTTGATGGTAAGCTAAAACTTTCACCATTATGTCGCCCAATTGGCACATCAGCTAACTCACCGTCAATATCCTCGACTGGGTCACCCTGATATTCTTGAGGATTATCGTTCTTTGGCGGCACCGGTTTTAATTTCATAAAGCCTTTTACAATGACCAACTCATCATCTTCAATAGCTTTTTTTGCTAACTCTTCAGAAGTGTATTTTTTGCCTTCTGCTTTTTTTACTCTCAAACTACAATCTGGAGTGTACTTACGCCCATGAGCGAAAAAAGCTTTCCTTCCGTTTGTATCAAATTCTTTCTTTTCAGGTGATTTAAACAAAGGAACGCTACATTCAGGACAGAATATTTGTCCTTTCATTTCAGGGAGGTATTCAGTTGTAGTTACTTCTTTAGCTTCCTTTTTTAGTACCTTTTTATCACCTTTTTCAAAATCCCAATCCTCAAGATAATAAGCAAACTTTATTAAGTTGTTGTCTTCCATTCGCTAACTCCTAAACCCTTTAGTCACTCAACATTTGTATAGTGCGCATGCGTGTATTTTGGCAAAACGCGCATGCGCATTTAATAAACCATTATCTAAGCCGCACCTTGGGAAAGTCATTGATTCATAAGTACTCTATCAGGGAGAGCAGAAAAAAACGAGCACACTTAACCGAAAACGCGCATTGATACAGAGGTATTGCTGAAAGCAGCCAGTTAGTGCCGTTAATGGATTAGTAAAGCTAAGTCAAGTAGTTGGTTAATTATCAGGGCTGGTTACCGACTGCAACTCACAACGGGGCATTTCCGTGTCAGTGAAAATACTAATTTAGAGATATACAGATTACTTCGAGTAAGGCAAATAGTGCCATAGTCGTTTGTTATGCAGCTATTCCCGACTTTTCTAAGGCACTTTTTATCTCAGTTTCATGTAAACGCTCGACGGACAAATAGTCATTCACTTTGGCGTAACGACCACCAGTGTCGATATACTTTCTTTTTTCAGGAGTATCTATACTAGGCGTGATACAAGCAAAATCACACAGATTTAGATAAAAAGATCTTGCAATGCGATATGCCGCCACTAATTCATCCGTAGTTGTACCGACAGTTAATATTGATTCTAATTCAGGTTGTTTTTCAATTTTTACTGGTACGAGTACGCCCTTTTCAGCTAATTCGATGTAAATTTCCGGGATACCAAGTTTCTCAGACAGCCTAAATATTGCACTACAAGCATTAAGGTAAAAAGAAAACGTCATTGGCTTGTTTACGTCTCTCAAGGTTGCATCAATACCCCACTGAGCGGTAGATAATTCAGACTCAATATCCTTAAATGCGTCTACATTTGGGGATGGTAGCCCTTTCGTTGGAGAGCCTAAGAAGAAATTTGTATGCAGACGTGGATGAACCTTAAAGTTCACTTCAATACATGAAAGATATTCTGTCTTGCCTATTTGCTCAAAGTACGAGAACAATTCCTGCCGATGTGAGCGATAAGTATCTAGATTATTTTTGTGCGACACAATTTCAATCTGCTTGGCAGATTGCTCAGTTGAGTGTAATCGGCTAATAAGAACGGATAAAGGAATAGCTAATGAAAGTAAAGCCAAGGGCAATACTGAAATCTGTAAGAACGTTTGAAAGCCTTCAGCATTCAAAAGCACGTCATAGTCTTGCCATGCTAAAAAACCTGTTCCAAGAAAATATAGAATCGGAGCTAGAATTACCAACCAAAGTAACCCTTGTTTCATTAGCCCTAGCTCAGGATGAAGAGTCAAAATAAATCGGGTACGCTCTACAAAATTGCTTCCCTTCGATACAAAAACAAAAGTCAGGCCGAAAGCCATGACCAGTGGTAATAAAATCAAGGCGATAAGTTGCGCCATAGTTAAAATATCCTCCTGCTGCATAACGCTAATTAGGCGGCCAACAGCCGCATTTTACGCTGATATAATGCCCTCATTTACCTACTGACTCAATTACAAATCAAAACTTATCAATAAAACAGAGAAGTTAGATCGCTAGGAGTTGAATAGTTTTTGGATGTGCGAGATTCGCATAACTTTTTGTAGTGCAAATTCACATTAACATTATGTGAATGAGTATTTACTCTAAGTGATTTCGGGGCAAAAGTGAGTTACAGACACCCACAGTCTAATTCATTTATCTCTGCTCAATTATGGAAGACCATAACTTCAATCTAACCCATTGCCTGCCGCTGGGATGTTCAGGATGAACGGAATGTCGCGGTCACATGGATGTGAAAGAGCGACCTTATGTGCAGATAATCCAGCGAGTCGCCGGCTCTTGGTTTTAAAATCAGCATCCATGTGGGCTTAACCAAAACATCCATGTTTTGGATACTCGCTGGCTCATCTGCACCCGAAATTTTCATCTCTTCGATTTAGCATCTTTTGTGACTAAAAAAATAAAACATGAATAGCACGCAGAGCACAATTTAAAACTACCAGACTCAACTTGAATTGAGGCCATCGAAAAAAGGCCGTGAGCTTGGCATGGATGCCAAGCTAGCTTTCGTTGGGCCAGGGATGGCCCATCGGAAGCGTTAGGACTTTTTGAAAAGGGCCGAAGCCGATTACAGATAAGGTTTAAAGTTGGATCGAACCCCATCGAAAATTATGCGCTTTTCAGCATTTTTCGCCTGGGGCGCTGAGGGTTTCCAAAGGGGCGCAAGCGTTTTGCCCCTTTGGTCTGGTGTGGGCGAAGCGCCACGACTTACCTCGGCCGTATAGGCCGCAAAGCAATAATACTATCAGAAGCATTAGCTTAATTTGTTTTAGGTGACAAATGCCGAAGCAGACTACAAACGAAGCTAAAAGCTGGACTGAACCCCATCGAAAATTATGCGCTTTTCAGCATTTTTCGTCTGGGGCGCTGAGGGTTTCCAAAGGGGCGCAAGCGTTTTGCCCCTTTGGTCTGGTGTGGGCGAAGCGCCACGACTTACTTCGGCCGTTTAGGCCGCAAAGCAACCATTACGCAGCAAGCACAATATTACGGCTAGCTTCAATCGCTGCAATCACTTCTTGTGGCTTATCAACACTTAAATGAATCTTACTCATAGATTCAGGTAACTGCCCCAATCCGCCGTGGTAAATAACAGGCTTGACTAAGTTAAGGGTTAAATTAGTCTGCCCTCGCCCGATTGAGATAACCTCAGTATCATCTTTAGTTTCAGACTTCGCTTCTTGATTGAGCATGCAGGAAATATCAGCCATATCTATCACCATAAAACCCCATAAGCCATTATTGATGACTAATTTATTACGCAGAAAATATAGCGAGTAATGACGCGATATACGATGATTGGCGACAATTGCCATTAAGGTATAAGAGATGAATGAGGCGACAATAATGGCGACGATCTCGCTCCATGATTGCAATAATATATAACTGATAATTGATGCCGCAACACAGCCAATCACCATTAGCCAAACGTGCCAACGACGGGCGCTTAACAGAGTAATATGCGCTGTGGTTGACGGATGCTGGCGCGAAAACCAGGGTATAGAATAATACCAATTGGTCGCTTCACTAGCCAAAATCAATGCCATGGTTAAGGTTTTTTCGGCATCCTCATTATAGGTTTCGACCGCACCGACACGTGGATCCCCTTTTAGCTTACGCGCATTAAGCAGGCCACGAATAACACTAACGATCAAATACAGCTCGATAAGTAACAGCACCGCGATTATGGGGTAACGTAACCACATAACAAACTCAAAATAATGACTCAGTTCGGCGGGATAACTTAATCTGGCCACTAAACTGCTTAAACTGAAAATCATAATCAGCTTCCACAACTTTTGCTGGCCGATTTTGATAATGCAGTACCAGTAGCCGATTGGCAACAGTAAAAAATACACTGCCGAAATCCCGCCAAGTAACCATTTGTCATCAGCTGAACTCAACGTATCTGGCGTAAAATGGACTCCCAACCAAAAGCAAATCAGTGACAAACTTAAAAACAATAAACGAAATTTGACTTTTACACGCATCAAACAATCCTTGTTGATTAAAATATTTGGTTAAGTTAACTCACCTCAGTTTGTGATAATAAACTCGGAAAATTAAGCTAGATTTGGCGCATTGGTGAGCCAGAATAAAACTCAACCAAAGCCAAACCAGCATAAAGATACACAAATGATTAACAACTAAGAATTTGTCAGTAAATGTATTGGCTAGATAACAAATAGCAAAAAGCCGCAATTAAGCGGCTTTTAAATCAATAGCATCTGAAAATTCTACACAAAGTAATCAGCACTTAAGGCGGCAAACAACACAAAACCGGCCCAGTTATTATTTAAAAATGCTTTAAAGCATGGTGCACGTTCACGGCCATAAATTAACCATTGCTGATAAGAGCTAAAGCCAATGAAGGTAACAATACCCAAACCATATACCAAGCCACGATCGGCATATAAGCCTGCCATAATAAAACACCCAAGCGCGGCTAACTGAAACAAGCCAATCCACTGTCTATCATATCGACCAAATAATATGGCGGTAGATTTAATACCCACTTTTACATCATCATCCCTATCAACCATGGCATACATGGTGTCGTAAGCCACTGTCCAGCACCAATTGGCGGCAAACAACCACCAAGCTTCAACCGGAACGCTACCTAACTGTGCGGCATAAGCCATTGGAATAGACCAGCTCCATACAATGCCTAAAAACATCTGTGGCATATTAGTGATCCGTTTCATAAACGGGTACATCACAGTCAAAACAATGCCGACAACTGAAAGCTGCACCACTAAGGTATTTAACAGCAGCACCAATGAAAACGCCACTAGGCCTAGTATAATAAACAGAGTTAAGGCTTCTTTTACCGTTATTTCACCTGAAACCAATGGCCTATTTTGGGTGCGCTCGACATGGGCGTCTAGCTTACGATCGGCAAAATCATTAATGATGCAACCGCAAGCGCGCATGATCACCACGCCAACAACAAATATGAGCATTACCTTGGTATCGGGCATTCCCTTTGCAGCAAGGAGCAATGCCATCAAACATGGCCACAACAGTAATAAAGTCCCGATAGGCCGATCGATACGCATTAAGCGGGCATAAGCATGCAGTTTTTGTTTCACCCTAATATCCTCTTACTTAACACGCTTCCAGCTTGGCTAGGCTAACGAGTAACCATTTACTGCCAAAATCACGAAAATTAACCTGTACTCGTGCTTTTTCACCTGTGCCTTCAAAGTTAGTCACGACACCTTCAGCAAATTTAAAGTGTTTTACCTTTTGGCCGACACTGAATCCGGTTGTGTTTGCCGATGATTGGCTAAAAGCAGTGCTGGCACCCCGAGCGGGAAAACGCTGACTGATTGAAGGTGACACTTGGGCACGTAGTCGAATTTGTTCAACGTATTGTTCAGGGATTTCGTTAATAAATCTCGACGGACGCGCATAATCTTCACGGCCGTAAATACGACGAGACTCGGCATAACTGATGTACAGTTTTTGCATTGCCCGCGTCATACCAACATAACAAAGGCGGCGTTCTTCATCTAATCGATCGCCCTCATCTAATGCCATTTTGCTTGGAAATATCCCCTCTTCTACTCCCGACATAAACACCATAGGAAACTCTAACCCTTTGGCCGAATGCAAGGTCATTAGTTGCACGGCATCGGTAAAGGCGTCAGCCTGGCCCTCGCCCGCTTCTAAAGCGGCATGGGATAAAAAGGCATTTAATTCCCCCATATCTTCAAGCTCTTCGGGCATTTCAAAACTTTTAGCAGCCGTGACAAGTTCGTTTAAGTTTTCTATTCGCGCCTGGGCTTTCTCACCTTTTTCGGCTTCATACATTGCCCGTAAACCAGATTGATTGATTACGCTATCTGTCATGCGGTATAGCAACATGTCAGCGGTATCTGTGCGCATATGGATCACTAAGTCCATAAAACCACGTACTGCATTGGCTGCGCGGCCTGCCAACACTTTTTCTTCTAACAATCTCAGGCTAGCCTGCCATAGGGTTAATTGCTGCTGCCTGGCGGTCGATCGAATGATCTCTAGGGTACGATCGCCAATGCCTCGGGTAGGCGTATTCACCACCCGCTCAAAAGCGGCATCATCATCTTTATTATTGATAAGACGCATATAGCCCATGGCATCTTTAATTTCTTGGCGCTCGAAAAAGCGTAAGCCGCCATAAATTCGGTACGCAAGCCCACGGTGCAATAAGGCTTCTTCTAACACCCGTGACTGAGCATTTGAGCGATATAAAATAGCGCAATCGCTTAAGCTGCCGCCTTTATCTTGCCAGTCATTAATACGACCAACGATAAACTTAGCTTCATCCATTTCATTGAAAGCACAGTAAACTGAAATAGGCTCGCCATCTTTATCTTCGGTCCACAGTTTTTTGCCTAGTCTATCGGGGTTATTGGCAATCAAATCGTTAGACGCTTTCAAAATATTGCCGGTAGAGCGATAGTTTTGCTCAAGACGAACGGTTTCTGCACCGGGGAAGTCTTTTAAAAAACGGTGCAAGTTTTCAATTTGTGCCCCACGCCAGCCATAAATAGATTGGTCGTCGTCACCAACAATCATCACATTAGCGCTGTTACCTGCTAGCACACGGATCCACGCATATTGGATAGCGTTAGTATCTTGAAATTCGTCGACCAGAATATGGCGAAAACGGTCCTGATAATGGGCTAAAATATGCGGTTTATTCAGCCACAACTCATGGGCCCTGAGTAAAATTTCCGCAAAATCGACTAAGCCGGCGCGATCACATGACTCTTGATAGATTTTATAAATATTCAGCAAATTTTGCTCAACAGGAAAGCCACCAGCATCAATGTGTTTTGGCCTTAACCCTTGGTCTTTTTTACCATTAATATAAGATTGCGCTTGTCTTGGTGGATATTGTTTATCATCTAAATTGAGACTTTTTAAAATACGCTTTAATAGCCTAAGCTGATCATCAGAATCAATAATCTGGAAGCTTTGCGGTAAGTTAGCATCTTGAAAATGGGTGCGTAAAATGCGGTGCGCTAATCCATGGAATGTGCCAATCCACATACGCCCCATGTTACTGCCAACCACTTTTTCAACTCGCTCACGCATTTCTGCTGCCGCTTTGTTGGTAAAAGTTACCGCCAGAATAGAGTATGGACTTTGTTGTTCAACCTGCATCAGCCAAGCAATACGATGGGTTAATACCCTTGTTTTACCACTGCCAGCACCTGCTAACACCAACATGTTAGATAAAGGTGCGCCTACGGCTTCGCGTTGCTTGTCATTTAGGCCGTCTAATAATGATGATACGTCCATTTTTCCTCCCAGAAATCTGGACGCATTATAACGTCAAAATCACCTCAGATGCGATGATAGTCCGTGGATTTATGTGGCAATAAAGTATTGCCACAAGGTAATTGACCTCAACTCTGGTTAATAGATGGGCTGAATAAGCTGAATCCAACAGAGTTAGCTTATTTTGTAGCAGGCTTGTCAGTTGTTTTGAATACAAATCACATAAACACGTCAATAGCTGGTCTATTGCACGTTAATGAAATGCCGTTAGCAAGACAAAGGGCTGTTTGGTAAACGTTTATTATCCCGAGTTGAGGTTAATTAACTTTATTGCCTAAGTTTCAGCCAAGTAGGTCATTAGGTGGAGGGCTTAAATTGACAAAAACCAGTACGAAAACTACTATAATTCCTCCTTTAGGTGACAGGGTTGAACTAATTTGAATATCAATGATTTAGAGTTATTTATTTTAGTTGCTGAGCAAGGGAGTTTTGCCAAAGCCGCAGAGTCATTGAACACCCGCAGAGCCTTAGTCAGCCGCCGTATTGCCGAATTAGAAAAGCAACTTGGCGCCTCATTATTTACCCGTACCACCCGGGCAATGTCACTGACCCCTTCAGGTGAGTTGTATTTAGAACAAGTTGCCCCACTGCTCAAACAACTGAAAAACGCATCGTTTGTATTCAAAAATAGATATAACGAAGTGCAAGGGCGCGTTCGAATTGGCCTACTTCCCTTTGCTGACAAAATGCTCGATCAGCAAATTGCTAGCTTTGTACATAGTTACCCGCAAGTACAGTTAGACATCACGGTGATTACAGGGGGATTTAAAGATATTGCCCGTCTCGGTTTAGACTTAGTGATTGATATTAATCAGCCCCGTGACAGTCAATTTACCTCTAAAACACTACTCAATTTTGAACGAAAGATTTACGCCAGCCCTAGCTACCTAGAAAAGTCATCAGTGATTGAAACCCTTGAAGATTTACAATACCAATCATCACTTGGTTTTCGGGGAGCAAATGGCTTAGTCGAAGAAAAATGGAATTTTCAGCAAGCGACTATCACAGCTCATCACAAAGTCATCTGCAGTGATTACAATACACTTTATAACCTCTGTTTGGGCGGTGCGGGGATCACTTTGCTCCCAGAAATTATTGTGCATAAAGCTGTAGAAAATAAATTACTGGTTAATGTGCTTCCCGAATTGAGCGCTGGTTTCAGTGACCTTAATTTAATCTATCCCTATGATGCAAACCTATCCCACGCGACCAAAGTGCTGATTGAGCACCTATCAAACCCAGCATAAAACAGTGTCATTGTGGTTGCCTGTAATACCTATTGCTGGTTTATGGTCTATAACATCATCTTTTCAGCAAACGCTTTTGGCCCCTTGAGTATCGCACGACCAACTGCCGCTAAATCAAGCCACTGATTTTCAATCGCTTTATCAATGTACTCAGCGGTTTCTATACCACCGACACCTATAATACATGCCTGTAATCCTGCTTGCTTCAAGTAGGCGGCTTCTTCAACCAAGAAGCCTTCTCCGCGACGTTCTTTTGGGCGATTCCAGCCACCAATACCGGATGAAACATCTAACATCACCACGCCAGCATCAATAAAATATTCACAGGATTCGACAATTTGCGTCTGGGTAAGCCCTTGTGGATACAGGTCTTGCCCCGGTACTCTAACCATAATCGATAGCTGGGTGTGTTGCTTAATTTGCTCAATGATTTCCACGATTAACCTTGCACGATTTCGCTGAGAACCACCATATTGATCATCGCGTTGGTTAGTCAGGGGGGATAAAAACTGATTCAGACCATAGCCATGTGCGCAATGCAGCTCCACAAAGTCAAAGCCTGCTAGTTCAACCCGTTTGGCGGCATCTATAAATTGCTTTTTCAATACAGCAATATCATTTAGTGTCATCATTTTAGGGACAGGTAAAATGCGATCATAGGCAGGAACCGTTATCCCTGATGGCCCCATTAAATCAGGGCAAACATCAAGTTGAGCTTTACCACCACAATGGGTTAATTGCAGACCTGCTTTGGCGCCAGTCTGATGAATAACCTTTGCAATATCCTTAATCCCATTAATACAATCATCATCATGCACACCAAGTTGATTAGGCTCACTGCGACCAGAAAACGCCACAAAACTATATTCAACCATAACCAGTCCCGCTTGGGATTGGGCTAAATTGGCATAATGGCGCAGTGTTTTATCGGTTACCTTGCCATCAAGCGTTGAAGTTTGCGAGGCCATTGGTGCGACAACTAAACGGTTTTTAAGTACATGCTTTGAGATGGTTAAGGATGAAAAGCGATTCATATCTACATATCATTCAATTAATTTTTCAATATTGTAACTGACAATATTCAAACAAATAAGCGGTTATCTTTGCCCATCTGGAGATAATATCTATCATGTTGTAAACCGCAATTCACAAATTTAAAAAAATGGGCCAGTATTTACTGACCCATTTTTCAACGTATCTGAATTACTTTTTATCGTCTTTTAAACCAATACTGTCCATCCAGTATTCAAAATTAACCAGGTTACCCGGTAATACAATGCGGCTGCCCGGCTTACTTAACCCATCAAGTTGCTTCATGTACTGCTCACCTAACTGCATCCGCAAGGCGCTTTGACCACCTTCAGATGAAATAACCGAGGCTAACCGCTCAATCGACTCCGATGTAGCCTTCGCTAACGTTAAAATCTCTTGGGCTTTACCTTCAGCCTCGTTAATGCGGCGCTGCATTTCACCTTCTGAGCGGTTAATGGTTTCAGCCATTACACCTTCAGAGCGATTAATTTTACTTTGTTTATCACCTTCACTTTTAGCCAGTAATGCACGGCGCTCACGCTCAGCGTTAACCTGCATTTCCATGGCATTTTTAACGGTTTCTGGCGGGGTAATATTTTTAATTTCATAACGATGAACTCGAATGCCCCAAATGGCTCCAGCCTCATCTAATACTTCAACAACTTTAGCTGAAATTAAATCGCGTTCTTCAAATGTGCGATCTAAATCTAAGGTACCAATCACCGAGCGAGTGGTCGTTTGCGCGAGTTGGATGGCCGCATAACGATAATCAGTAATACCATAACTGGCTTTAACAGGGTCTGTAACCGAAATATAAATCACCCCATCCACTTCGACATTGACTTCATCGCTAGAAAAACACTCTTGCGGGGGCACATCGATGGTTTCTTCTTTTAAGTCGTGAATGTAAGCCACTTTATCGACAAAGGGCACCAAAGCATGAAAACCGGCATCTAATGTGCTGTGATATTTGCCTAATCGTTCAACTATGTAGGCTGACTTTGTCGGCACTAAACGAATAGATTGAAATAACTTCATCACAAAGATGGCAAAAATAATGCCCCAAATAGCCATGACTGCAATATCTGTATCAATGCCATTAATGATCATTAGCGAGCTCCTTTTGCATGAGTTGATTGAGCGCCCGAAACCGCGTGTGTCACTTGTTCCATGCCTTCAAAAAAACCTTCCAGTTTTGCCATTTCTGCTGGTACAACAGACACTTCTGACTCGGCTAAAATCTTGCCTACCTGACCAATAAATTGCTCTTTAAGTAACATGTTCATCGCGTCATTACCGCCATTAACGGTAAGCGCTTTACAGATCATTGCCATACCTTCTGCTTTGGCATTAGCAATAATCGAGATTTCTTGTCCCGTGCCAATTGCTTCATTAATGCGCTTTTGCTTTTGTCCTTCAGATAAATTGATCGCCTCTTGACGCTCCCCTTGCGACATATTAATCATTGCCGCTTTTTCAGCATTAGCTAAGGTAATTTCAGCTCGTTTACGACGCTCGGCTTCCATTTGTTTTTCAAGCGTATGGATAACATGGTGCGATGGGGTAATGTTTTTAATCTCATAACGCAGCACCTTAATTCCCCATGGATCTGATGCTTTATCAATTTCACGTACAATCGATTCATTCAAACTGTCACGCTCAGAAAATGTTTGCGATAAGGTCAATTTACCAATTTCCGAACGCATGGTGGTTTGCGCTAAATTGACAGCGGCTTTACGATAATTTTCAATGCCGTAACTAGCAAGCTTGCCATCCATCACTTTTAAGTACACCAAGCCATCCACTTCTAACTGAGTGTTATCTTTCGAAATACAACTTTGTGGCGGAACATCGAGCACTTCTTCACGGGTATCGTGGCGATACGCAACACGATCTACAAACGGCACTAAAAAATGAAAACCTGGTTGCAACACGGTACGAAACTTACCTAAACGCTCAATAACATGCACTTCGCGCATAGGCACTATCAACATTAATTTATATAAAATAAAAATGATGAACAAAAATATTATGGTAAACATGAACATGCTCTATTCCTTTTGATTAAACATTAAGGTGACCTAGCTTTGTAGCCTGTTATTCCAACAAAGGCTCAACCACTAATGCAATGTTATCCCGACATATAATTCTTACTTTAGTCCCCGATTTAATTTCGCTGCCATCCCCTAATGCGGTCCAATCTGAACCTAAACAACTAATCCGTCCGGTTTGCTGACCAGGCCCGATAGTTTCCTTCACTATGGCGTGCTGATTATACAAATCTAGCTCTTCATCGGTATTGTCAACACGCGAATCACCACCGACAAGTCGTTGCGTGACATGGCGAAAACTCAACAGCAACACCATTGAGGAGATAAACCACAGGGTCAAACTTTGGCTAATGCCTTCAACAATTCCCAAAGCTAATGCTGCAGCAACCAATAAGCATGATGTTCCAAGTAAAATCACAATACCACCGGGTATGATAATTTCCGATAACATCAACACAATTCCGACTATTAGCCAAATTGAAATGGGATCACTAACAGACATATTTGCTCCTTATTATTATCGAATGCCTTAAATGACTATAACAACTCTATTGCCGTATTGCGACATATTATGTCGAGATGTGTTGAAAAAATGTTAGCCGAATGTCATAAAAAGATGTTAGTTAACCTACACTAACCTAAGATAAACATTATTATGCAGACATCAACATATCAGGCTACTGAAATAGCATCGACTAAGGGGAATTGATAGGAAAAATAAGGCAAATGCATGCATTAATAGCAGATAGATTACTCGTTAATATACCATTCAGCTACAAGGGACTGTTTAATCATCACAATTATACTCAGCGCTGTAATGAATGTTTAATTTGAAAACACTAAAGGGACTCTCATGAAAAAAAAATGGCTTGCTTTAGCCTTATTGGCCACACAACCGGCTACGGCGGATGATTTAATACAATGGTGGGATTTTAGTGCAACGGCTTTGTACGGTAATAATTATGATCTAGCCCCATCGGAAGAACAAACAACTATCACATTTGAAACTGCTGGAGCATGGAAATACGGTGACTGGTTTGCCTTCCAAGACTTTATTTACTTCAATGACTCCAATGGTCAAGAACACTCCACTTATGGTGAAATTTCCCCACGTTTTAGCCTAGGAAAAATAACCGATAATAAAATCAAATTTGGGCCGATTTCTGATGTGTCATTAGCCTTTTCATTTGAAGAGGGGCGCGGGCCTGTAAATAGTTTTCTTTATGGTATTGGAGTCGACTTTACTCTCCCTTATTTTAGTTATTTTCAATTAAACACTTACCGTCGGAATGCCATCAGTGATGGCAATAATAGTGACGGTTGGCAACTAACGCCAACATTTAGAATGGACTTTCCCGTTGGCAATTCAAATATTGTGTTTGATGGTTTCATCGATTGGATATTTGTAGCGGATGAAAATGGCTACCAAGAAAACATTCATATCAATCCACAAATAAAATATGACTTAGGCGCGATTTTGTTCTCAGAACACAAAAAAGACAAACTGCTGGTGGGTATTGAGTACGACTACTGGAAAAACAAGTATGGCGTGGACGGTATTGATCAAAATACCTTTTCAGTGATTGCAAAATATCACTTTTAATCACAGCGACAGCATTAAAAAGGCACCGTAAGGTGCCTTTTTATAAAAGGTTTATCGCACAAATTATGCAAGCAGCTTTTTAGCTGCTGCGACAACGATAGATACCGCAACACCTTCAGTTTTCTTCATGCTTGCTTCATCTGGGATCTCTTGCTGAGTGCGGTTTACAATCACACCCGCAACGCAGGCTGCACGCCAACCTTGAGTCGCACACATAGTAAATAAAGTGGCTGATTCCATTTCATAGTTCAGCACACCCATTGACTGCCACTCTTTCATCGACCCAACAAAACGTTGCGTGATACGGCCTGATACCGTGTCATAACGCTCTTGTCCTGGATAGAAAGTATCAGAAGATGCAGTAATACCCACATGTGGCTCAAGACCCGCATCACGACATGCCGCGACCATAGCCGTAGTACAGTCAAAGTTTGCAGCAGCAGGGAACTCAAGTGGTGCAAAATGCAAGCTGGCACCATCTAAACGTACTGATGCTTGGGTCACAATCACATCCCCCACATTCACATGCGGTTGTATTGCTCCCGTTGTACCGACACGCAAGAATGTCGTTACGCCTAATTGTGCTAATTCTTCAACTGCGATAGACGTTGAAGGACCACCAATACCCGTTGAACAAACAACCACAGGCTTGCCATCTATGTAAGCTAAATAGCTAGTATATTCGCGGTGACTGGCAAGAAAAGTGGCTCCATCCATTAATTCGGCAATACGCTTCACACGCTCTGGATCACCCGGCACAATCGCCAAAGTTGCGCCATCTAGCATTTTTTTGGTCAAACCTAAGTGGAATACGTCAGACATGCTGAACCCCTATATTATTTCTAAAATAAAACGCTGTGTTTCCTAAACAATACCTCAGTATGCATTAGGAAAAGGTTAACTAGATCACATTATTATTCATCATCTAAATTAATTGTTACTGAATGATTACAAATCAAAAAACAGCGCAGTTAACCAACAAGGATCATATTTTAGCAAGAATTAATCTAAAGCGTTGATAATTTGATTTACATCAATTTTTTTTTACCTAATTAGGCGTAGGTTTAAGTTAAGCAGTAAAATAAATCACCCTACAAGGAGTTAAGAATGTTCCCAGAGTACCGCGACTTAATCACTAAACTAAAAACCACTGATGCACATTTCACCCGTAAATTTGATGAGCATAATCAGTTAGATGAAGAAATTAAACAATTAGAGACCCACAGCAGCAGTGACACAACACCGGAAGTTAAAGTGCTGAAAGCGAAGAAGTTACATCTCAAAGAAGAGATTTTTGAAATACTCAAAAAACATGAAATGGCTTAAACATTTTTTAACGCCAACCGATAGAAAAATTAAAGGACGCCTAGGCGTCCTTTATTGTTTATCAATAACTGAGTGTTATAGGTAATAATCTTTAAGCGGCGGGAAACCGTTAAAGCATACTGCCGAATAGGTAGTAGTATATGCACCCGCAGTTAACCAGTACATACGGTCACCGATAGCTAAATCAACCGGTAAACCATAGCTGTAATGCTCATACATAATATCAGCACTGTCACAGGTTGGCCCTGCGATAACACATTTATCTAATTCGCCCGTACGGTCGGTATAGATAGGGAACTTAATCGCCTCGTCCATGGTTTCAATCAAACCAGAGAATTTACCCACATCGGTGAACACCCAACGCTCAAGTGCGGTATGTGATTTACGAGAAATCAACACCACTTCAGACACTAATACACCCGCATTTGATAACAACGAGCGACCTGGCTCTAAAATAATTTCTGGCAAATCGTCACCAAAATCTTCATGCAAAAAATGCTTAATTTGCTGAGCATAGATTGCAAGCTCATTGGTTTTGTCTAGGTAATTAGCTGGAAAACCTCCACCTAAATTAATCATTTTTAGCACTATACCGTGCTCGTCACGTAGACGGTCAAAAATGCTTCTTACTTTACCAATTGCTGAGTCCCATGCGCCGATATCACGTTGCTGAGAACCAACATGGAAAGAAATACCATGCGGTTGTAAACCTAACTCTTTGGCTAATACTAGTAAATCGTATGCCATCTCGTTTTGACAACCAAACTTACGCGACAAAGGCCAATCAGCCGTATGTGTACCTTCAGTAAGAATACGTACATAGACCTTTGCACCTGGCGCTTCTTCAGCAATCATACGTAAATCGGCTTCAGAATCTGATGCGAACATACGCACGCCTTGCGCATAGAACGAACGCACATCGACACGCTTTTTAATGGTGTTACCGTAGCTTATTCTGTCAGGACTGACGCCAATTGAAGTCACCATATCTAATTCATAAATAGATGCAATGTCAAAGTTTGAACCTTTATCCCGCAACAAAGTTAATACTTCTTTTGCTGGATTGGCTTTCACTGCGTAATAGACGTTCGCAAATGGAAAACTTCTTACCATGTCATCGTATTGTTTCGCAATGATTTGAGTATCAATGACTACAAACGGTGTTGGTTTGTCTTTCGCAAATTCTGTTATACGAGCGAAAGTGTCTTTGTCATAATAATCAGCTACATCAATAGATTGAAATTGGCTCATTAGGCCAGTGCCTCCTCATAGTTGGGCAAACATAAATGGGGGTTTTTAATAACATCAAAAAAACACGCGCAGTAAACGCTATTTCAAGCGTCAACGCAACGAATTTTTATGCGATTTTGGTAATTTTTTATTCCCATAAACACAAGCATTTATTTCATACTGCCTATGGGGTTATTTGCACCACAACAGACATAATTAAAGTCAGCAGTTGAGCCATCTATTCAAACAAAAATCGGCCAAACCACAAATAATTAACCAAATTAAGTTTTTAAAAAGGCTGACTACCACTGTGATTTAAGGGTGTTGGCATCTTGAGCAAACTCAATTGATTGAATACTTAATTCGTTTAATTTAATGATTGTCGCTTGGCCTTTTTCTGCAGGAAAAGCTGCGGTAATTTCCCCTTCTCTATCCAGTCCTAATGTAAAGGGATAATCTTGCATTTTAGGCACGGCTATAAATCTCGCAATTAACGAGGGCATACCACTGATATCAGCCACATAAACTAAATTTGTTGGACGTTGATCATCAGGTGTATCAGCTAATGCCGCCTGAATGATCTCGCCGCCATCCATATCTCGACTAAAGAGTAAAACTTTCGTTTCTGGAGTCACATTTAATGGTTTTTCAAACTGGTCTTGTAAGCTGATTGGTGCCAGTACATCGCCCACTTTGATTGTTGGGGTTTCAGCAACTGCTACAGAGGTAAATATCAGGCTGATGATTAAGATTAAGTATTGCATTGGTTTCTCCAAATAGTGTTTTCAGCAAACTATCAACATAATATGAAACCTATCTGAAATGTGCGGCCTAAAGATGACTTTTTATAAAATGGATCAACTTGTTATGATAAGGTTCACAAAAGTGCTTTATGCCTTACCGTATATTTTTTAAAGAAGGGATAGCAGATGGACCAGCCAAGTTTAGACAAAGAACTCGCCCAGCTTCAAAGTGCCTACAATCTGATTACCGAATTTTTAGTGCAATACAGTTTTCAGCTCATCGGTGCCTTACTAATCTTTTTATTAGGGCTATGGGTTGCGAGTAAAGCGGCCAGTTTTGTCGCCAATCAATTTGAAAAACATAACGTTGATATCACATTAAGTAATTTCACCTCAAACTTGGTGCGTATCATTATCATCATCATGGTAGCCGTGATCTGCTTAGGGAAACTTGGGATCAGTGTCACCCCTATGGTCGCCGCTATTGGCGCGGCTTCACTTGGGGCGGGGCTGGCATTGCAAGGGATGCTGTCAAACTATGCTGCTGGAGTCACCATTATAGTGACCCGCCCTTTTATCGTTGGCAATACTATTGAAGTGAAAGGCGTCAGTGGTGTGGTTGCGCAAATAAAGCTAGGGTTAACCATACTGACAAATGAAGAAGGCGAACAAATTAGCATTCCGAATAAACACATCATAGGTGAGATTTTACATAACTCATTTGAATATAAACTAGTAGAAACCTCTCTTAATATTGACTATCAGGCCGATCCTGCCGCTGTTATTGCCATTATTGAGCAAGCAATTATGCTGTCAGATAAGGTCAACCAAGAACAAAAGTCATTAGTGGGTATTAATGGTTTCAATAGCATAGGCATAGAAGTGGGTATTCGCTATTGGGTGCCGACAGCACACTATTTTCAAGCTAAATATGAAATTAATCAGTTTGTTATTTTAGCTTTAAAACAGGCCAATATTCATATTCCTTGCCCCGTAAGAGAAATTCAAATTCAGCATTAAGCCCTTTCTGAGGGCCGCTTAAAGCGGCCCTTTTTATCGCTTCAAAAAAGACTTACATACACGACAAAAAGTCATTAAAACTTGACACTGTTTCATTGTTAGCACATCTTTAAGTAAAGCTTACTTGACATAAAGACAAGCTAACTTAAAAAGGAGTGTAAAATGACATCACCAGAATCAATAAACACAGATTGGAAGCAACGTAATAATCTCAACACTAAGCGCTTAGCCAAATGGACTGCTGCTTGGGTTATCTCATTAGCACTCGCTACCTTTGGCGATAAATTTATCTGGCAACAAGATGAGTTAATCACAGCAATAGCCATTGGGGTAAACTTTATCATCGGGATCGTGATGATCATGGTCAATAAACAACATCTCATCGACTTAGATGAATTGCAGCAAAAAATACAACTCAACGCCATGGGATTAAGCTTAGGCATTGGATTAATTGTCGGTATTAGCTATTCAACCCTGGATACCACCGGACTGATCAGCAGTGATGCCGAGATATCTCATCTTATTATCGTTATGGGACTGACTTACATGATTGGCATTATTTTAGGCAACAGGAAGTATCAATGAAAAATCGCTTAAAGGTATTAAGGGCCGAGCGCGACTTAACCCAGGCACAATTAGCTGATTTATTAAATGTGTCTCGACAAACCATTAATGCGATAGAAAAAGGCAAGTTTGACTCCAGCTTACCTTTAGCATTTAAAGCTGCACGATTATTCGGGCTCAGTATTGAAGATATTTTTGAAGATGAAGTGGTTGAATAATCAAAAATGACGATGGCTTATATTTGTCAATTCGATAACCCAAAAGTGACTCTGAAACAACATGTTGAATAGCAATATCAGAGTCACAATATTTTGTGCATAAACATGCTGTTTGGGTCTATCCTGTAGTCGGCAAATTTGTCGCCTTCCTGAAAACCAAAACGGCTATAAAGTTGCCTTGCCGGCGCAAAGAAATCCATTGTGCCAGTTTCTAAACTTAATTTTTGATAACCGTTAGCCTTTGCAAACGCCAGCATATGTTGCAATAACTTGGCAGCAACTCCTTTTCGTCTATGGGCTTTAGCCACTCGCATCGACTTTATCTCGGCATGGGTTTGAGATAATTGTTTAATTGCACCACAACCCGCTAATTGGTCATTATCCCAAACCGTCCAAAAAGTGATCTCGGGCTGACGCAATTTTGACAGGTCAAGCGCATGGACCGACTCTGGCGGTGAGGTTGCGTACATATCCTCTAAATGCTCATTCAGTAGCGCGGCTATTTCTGGGCCGAATAAATCATCAATGCGTATTTCCATGTTATAGGCCTCGTTGCCACTCTTGCCTTAATGGCACCATACCTTGTAATGCCTGAGTAACCTGAGCCAATAATTGGGGTTTATCTTTGCCTAAGACGCCTTTTAACACCAGATAGTTAGAGGCATGATCGGATCTAAATATGGTTTTATCCAGTTCAAGGTGGCTCAGTAGAGTTTGCATTTCAACTAATAATCCTTGCTGATTAGGTAGCTCAAACTTCCCATCAAATCCCGCATCCATTCGCGCAGTTCCTAGTGGCAATGTCACTACCAGGGTCGACAAATACTCCGGCTGAGCCTCGTTCATTAATTTGGCTGATGCTATAGCATGTTGTGTAGAGAGTTTAGTTCCACCTAAGCCCATTAAAATCATCACAGATGACTTTATACCTGCTTGCTTAATTTTTGTTAACGCTGCAAGCGAGGACTGGTAGCTTTCACCTTTTTGAATTCGAGTAAGCACTTCATCATCACCACTTTCACAGCCGATATACAATAAAGATAACCCCATTTGACGAAGCTCAGCTAACTGCTCAACGGTTTTGTTTTTTAAGTTGCGTGGCAAACAATAGCTACTGATCCGAGTCACTGAGGGTAAATGGGTATTGATTAACTCACAAATCGCTTTTAATCGCTTAAAGGGCAAACTCATTGCATCGCCATCGGCAAGAAATACCCGACTAATGGGGTAACCGGATGCCGCAGCAACAAGAATATCTTGTTCAATATTGTCGACTTTTTGGGCGCGAAATTGTTTTTGCGGTTGGGTATACATATCGCAAAAACTACAATTATTCCAACTGCATCCATTGGTAACCTGCAATATCAACGACTTCCACTCAGATGGAGGTCTAAAAACAGGTTCAATATATTTTAACAAGATCACATCCTTCTCTAACGAGTCAAATTACAATATTATCACTAAGTTGGCAGTGTAAATGACTGCCGTATCATAAAAAGTACTACCTTTGCGGCGTTTTTCAAGTTAGTTGTTATATTAACCGCAAAAACATTCCATTCACATGATGGACTGTTCAATAAAGACTCAACATTATCTTTATGTGAAATTAGAGGTATTAAGATGAATCAAACAGCACTAGATATCAGTGAGCGTCGCGGCAAGGCCATATCCAATTGTGATCATTGAGTGCTGGCTACAGCTGAACAAAAGTTAGCCTTATATGATTTGCATCGTTTCGGTTACCGCTTACTGTTTGTTAGACATAGCGTAAAAGGTCCTATGGCTGTTATTTGCCAACAAGATGATATTGCCATAATTTACCATGATGGTGAGGTTGATTTACGGCCTAAAATATCTTTGCGCCAGCCGCACTGAGTCATTGCCAATACTCTAAAAGTACGAATATAAAGGCTCGACTCATCTATTAGTGAGAATGTTGGTATTTCTCACAGTGCACATAAAAAACAATAAGATAAATTGAAATGGTGTGTTAGATTAAATGCTGAAATGGATTTCAAACATTAACACTCAATAGGTATATCAACATGGATGTCGCTTCCTATCAATTCCAAGAACAGCGCAAGCACTGCCTTTCCAATATCGAACACTGGGACAACGCCTCAGCAGAGCAAAAAATCACATTATACAAACTACACAATTATGGCTATCGATTGCTCTTTATACGTAACACCCCTGAGGGTCCTTTAGCGGTTATATCTCAAGATAATGAAATTGCCGTTATCGATACTGATGGCACGCTAAATTTACAACATCAAATAAAACTGCGACACTGCCCTGCTGATTAAATAATGATAAAAAAGAGTGCAATTGCACTCTTTTTATCTGAACGTTAAAAATGTTAAGCCATTACCTGATTAAACACTTCCACATGGTGCGATTCAACCAGTTCTGGCATCACGTTATGAAAATAATCTTGAATAGCCTCTTTAGCGCAATGTTTATCAAATGCAGCGCGATCAACAAACTTTTCAACAAACGCAACTTTATTATCGTCATCAGCACTGACATTCAGCTCATATCGAATACAGCCTGGCTCTTGACGAGTATCTGCAATTAAACTGACCAGTGCAGCCACTAATGCATCACGCTTACCTGCTTTGGCAACAAATTGCGCCACACAAACTAACTGGGTATTATTGATAACATAATTCGACATTACTACTTCCTTAACATTGATACATCATATCGATATGGGGGATCCCATCTTCTAAATACACCTTGGAATGATTGATAAAGCCAAGACGTTGATAAAATTTTTGCAGATGTTCTTGAGCGCCAATTTGTACGCCCGCTTGAGGCCAGTTGGCCAAAGCTTTTTTTAATGCTTGTTGCATTAGTGGCTCTGCTAAGCCTTGTCCACGGTGACTTAATGCCACAACCACCCGACCAATACTGGCTTGAGGATAACTTACCCCTGGAGGCAATACTCGACAATAAGCGACAAGATGACCATCTCGATCCTGGGCCAGCATGTGCATCGCTTGTGGATGACGATCTTTTTCATCAAGTTCCGGGTAAGGACAATTTTGCTCTACTACAAACACATCCACCCGTAGTTTGAGTATTTCATAGAGTTCATCACGTGTTAGTTGGTCAAACTTCAATGTACGCCAAATCACTACTGACTCCTTTTATCCTATTAATTCAAGCGCATTGTAGCACTTCTTCTCACGTCACTGTCTATCGGCATAACGTCTGTTTTTCTATGCCAATGTGATAGCACATATTAAGCTAACCCTAGACTAAAATATTCTATCTTTACCCTAGCTCAAATTTATTAAATTAGTGCTACGCTGCTTTTACGAACTGGGTAAAACGAAAACCCTCTTTCTGTTTAAATTATTTCGTAACCGTAAACCCTTACATTTTTGGGAGTGCAACATGAGTAAAGAACGTAATAATTCTAAAGAAGCCAAAAAACAGCCACAACTGTCGTTAAAAGAAAAACGTGCAGCTAAACAAGCCAAAATGGCACCACAATCAAATATCGTCTCTAAAGCGAAATAAATTTCATTGCAAACGATATTGATAAGAAATACCGAGCCTAGCTCGGTATTTTTGTTTCTGCCTGCCGCACTTTATAACTGGGTCATCACTTTCATTCTGGCAGGTCGTTAATATCTTGATAATCTGCGATGATGCCCCAAGTCACTGCATTGAGATCTTAAATAAGATCAATAAAGTAAAAGTGACCTTATAAAACCTGCTTAATTAGACTGACTAAGCTAATCCCAATTGAAAATTAAACATAAAAAATGGGAGCTGATTAGGCTCCCATTTTATGTAGATTGTATATCTTAGTCTGCCTAAAGGGGCGCCAAAGATAGCTCAATCGCGGTAATTAACGTTCGAAGTTATGGAACTTCTCGATACCGAATGATTTACCTTCAGCATGACAAGTTGCACACGATTCACCCGTTGGTTGAGTAAACCAAGTGCCATCGTTGCCACTACCTTTCTCTGCACTAATCTCGCCACCATTTTGTTCCATATGGTTTAAGGCTTGTGCATCGTTATGACAAGCAAAACAGTTCGCCGTAATTGGGCTGGCCATTTTAGTTTGATCGCCATTGTTAAATGCTTTGGCTCGAATGTATTGATTAGGAATTGCATTTAAATCAACACCTTCAGCATGACACGATACACAATTGTCCGCATTTAAACTATCAGCTGAGTTAGCAATGTTATTACCATCCTCATCTTTTTTAGCACCTGAAAGTGCATTACCAATCCCCCAGTGCATACTGTGTACCATAGGGCCAAAGCCTGGTGCAGAGTTTTTAGCACTTCTGTCCTGACCATTGTTATGACAGGCTACACAGTCGACACCACCATCGTTATAAGCACCATTTTTATGGTAATTAGTTTCGCTGTTATGACAGGTTGTACAACTATCGTTGGTTACCGCAAGACGACGCTCATATGGCACTTCTTCACTGCTACTTTGGTTGATTGCATCTGAGTATGCAGTAAATGATAACGACTCTTTACCGTCATTATCTGTCCAACCATCATAGCTTAGCGAAATTCGTGCTGAAGCCATAATATCCGCAGCATCAAAACCTGCTGATGGCGATGGGAAACAATGCGTCCGCGTACCATCGGCATTATCGGTTTTAACTTCATCACTGCCATGGCCAGCAAAACGGCCAACGAGTGAGTTATTGAAGTAACCATGCAAATAAGCACCGGCATACACAATCGGAGTATCTGGATGATGACTGGTTAAATCATGGCTATAGTTATCACCAATATGCACAGGTGTTTTGGTCTCTCCATCAAGCTTAAATAACGCCATTGTGGTACACCAAACACCGTTTTCATCTTTAAACGGAACCGATGTTTCTGCAGAGTAACCGTTGCGCATTGCTTTTAAATTCGCTAAACCACTTTTCTTCGCATGGAAATCTCGTGCATCAAAATTAGTACTGGTTGCACTCATTACACGTTCAAACTTAGCGCCTTCAACACTATGACAATCAGAACAACCATTACCAGCAAGATTGGTATTCATCACAGGCTCGGCGTGACAGGTATAACAATTTACAGGAGTAAAATCTTTTTCAAATTTCTGGTGATTGATGTGACCCAACTTCTGCATGGTATTTTTAGCATAACCACCGGTATTTAACGATGAACCATCTTCAGCGATATCACGCGGGACATTGTTGTGACACACCATACAGCCACCAACGAAATCGACTTCACCTTCGGTATTTAATGCAACATATCCACTGTGGCGAATATCTGAAGTGGCATAATCAACATGACATGAATAACAGGTTTCTGTGGTTGTGGTGTGAGTCATCTCAGGTTTATCGATGATGATATAAGGTGATTTAGCAATGTCACCCCCACCAACTTGTAAACGGATCAAACCTTGGGTATCAGCTTGTACTGCTGCCATAGGCGCAACAAATTGATAATTGCCATTATCTAACATTTCCAAAGAAGCGCCTTCTGTTGGCTTATCACCGCCAGCTGTGGCATTGCCACCCACACTTCCATCACGGCTGCGCTGAATACCTTGTTCAGTCATAGCAGCAAGGTAAACAGAGGCATCTTTTAATCCAGCAATGGCTACGCCATCTTCGTTAGTAATCGCAAATTCAATGGTCAGTTTACCTTCTTCAACCATGTGGTTAATCATTTCTACATTGGTCACTGTAGACGTTTCCACGACAGGAGGTGTTGGTCCAGGACCTGGTTGTCCGGGTTCGCCAGGCTCTCCAGGTGCACCATCATTACCATCACTACCACATGCTGTAACCCCAATTGCTGTTGCTATAAGCAGTGCTATTTTGCACATATTTATATTTTTCATCATTCGCTCCAATATTATTATTATTAATACTACTTATTAGGTACAACCCGTATAGATAATAGACAGCATTAGTTGCCAGCAACGAGAGCAAAGTCACATAAAGTTTAGTGAGTCGAATTCAAATAATGGTTTTAAGGTAAATATCAGATATAGATCTTGTTTTTAACAAGCTAATATAACAAAAGCTAAATCAGTAAAGATTCAACCTTATAAAAAACATAAATATACACGATGATACAAGTGGGTGACCTTTGTTATAAATTGTTCGTCTTGATAAAAATACTGTCAATTTAATCGGAATATCTGACACTTTTAAGCAATAAAAAAGGCCTTAATGGCCTTTAATATGACGAACGTAAAATTTTAACATTGTCTATTCAAACTATGAGCAACAACTGGCATCTTTGCTTTTTTTCGGCAGTTTATCCCACAGGACTTTTACCATAAGAACAGCAAGTACAATTCCTGATATCGCAACCACGCTTTGAGGCAAAAGTTCATGATCTGGGCCAATTTGTGGGATAACTTCAAATCCGAAGGTGGCAACGAGGTAGTTCACCAACATCCCTGAAATCAACGCCACCCCAAGCACGCCTCCCAAATAGCCCACTAGCGCACGCCTTCCTAACTCTTTGCTTACCACTCCTAAAGTGGCAATATTAGTTGCAGGACCTGCCATCATAAACACCAACACAGCCCCTGGAGACACACCAGCAAGCAATAATCCGGCTGCAATTGGCGTGGAGGCAGTAGCGCAGATATACATAGGCACAGACACTAACACCATCACTAGCATCGCCAGAATGCCATCACCCCATTTAGCTAAGAAGTCACCAGGCACATAAGTTTGCACTAAAGCAGCAAAGAATAAACCGACCAACAACCATAGGGTTGTATCACGGACTAAATCAGTAGCGGCATAGTGCAAACCAGAACCAACCCTGCTTAAAATTGAGTTTTGCTTTAACGTTGTGGCCATATCATCGCTTGAGGCACAGCAACTTTCAGAGGAATCAGTCGCATTAAGCGTGACATTTGCTTGATTAGGCGATTGACTGCTACAGCAACTGGCTTTTGCCGATACTGCAGCATCAGTTTTAACCGGTGAAAATATGTGTTCTGAAGTCGTTGCGGTTTTACTGCAACAGCCCGATTTTTCTGGTGTTTTTTCGGCAGGAGTAGAACCACAACACGCTTTTTCCTGTGCCACATTCACCACAGGTTTATCTGTTACTGGCTTAAACGATTCAGCGTTCAGCGACTTGCCTTCCACCAAAGCAGGCTTAATCAACGAGCGAGTAGTATCGACAGGCTTAAAGTTCATCGTGGTTATCGCTTTAGGTTTAGCTGGCTGACTGGCACAACAGCTGCTGGTGTTTTCTGCTGCTACAACCGCTAGTTTATCTGCCGCCGGATGGCTTACTTGAACCTCTGCTTTGTCATGTTCGTCATCTCGTCCAACTAATAAGCCTGCGACAACAGCGCTGGTTATCGCCGCAATGGGGCGCACGATCGCCATAAAGGGACCCAGTAACACATAAGAGACGGTCACTGAATCTACACCCGTTTCAGGGGTTGACACTAAAAAGGAGGTTGTTGCCGCTTTTGATGCACCAGATCTGCGTAACCCTACCGCCGCAGGAATAACACCACAAGAACATAACGGTAACGGCGCACCTAATACCGCGGCTTTTAGTACAGTTTTAAACCCATGACCACCTAATTGCTTTTGCATCCATTCCATCGGTACAAATACTTTTAACAGGCCTGCCAAAACAAGCCCCAATAACAACCAGGGCGCGGACTCTAAAAACAAATGAATAAAGTTTTCAATTAACATAATAAAGTCTCCAACGACTTATTTTTTACAAGCCGTTTAGGGCTAGAACACAGATTAACTGGCAAGGCATCGCGTTACTTAACAGCATGATGATGGCCTTTATGTGAGGTCTCATTTTTGGCACTCAATTGTTTATCTTCAGACTCAAGCGCTTCTAAAATACTGCAATGTTCAGCACTATCGGGGCCGCCACAGCATGCGTTAGATAAACTTTGCAATGAGTTAGCAAACTGGGTTAACTCGGCAATTTTAGCAGTAACCTGCTCAAGTTTATTATCGACCATGCCTTTAACGTCAGCACAAGCCCAGTTGGCTTTATCCAGTTCGATAGATAACAGCTCAGATATTTCATTTAAGGTGAAGCCAACGGCTTTAGCCCGTAAAATAAAGCGTAGCCTTGATGCATCATCTTTTGTATACAGACGATAGCCAGATCCAGATCGGCTAGAGGGTGCTAACAAACCATGCTTTTCATAAAAACGTAAAGTATCAGCCTTGATATCGCATTGACTTGCTAACTCGCCGATTCGGTACATAACCATCCCGTTTTGGATAAGTAAATCACTTGAATATAAGCCTAGTATAAACCTTGGAGTTTAATCTAAGGTCAAGGGTTTTAATGCGTTTTATTTTATGACGCGTTGTTCGGATTTCAATATTGTGAAATCACGCAGAAAAAACACTCAAGCTCTATGGTTTACGGTAAAATACGCGCGCTTTAACAGCACTCATAATAATCACAAAAAACAGCTGCACATTTTGTTCAAATAATGAACCCGAGGAGCTTTGGCAAAACAGATTCACTTTTGGTGTTAAACAACAGCAAAACATTCGAATCTGATTTGCGAAAGATCCTTGAAATTAAATAGTGGACCCTGTACCTACATGAATACTGTCAGACCAATTCGTCGCGCGCTACTAAGCGTTTCAGATAAAACTGGAATCCTTGAATTTGCACAAGCTTTGCATGCTCAAGGTGTTGAACTGTTATCTACCGGAGGCACTGCTAAGTTGCTGGCCGATAACAATATCCCTGTCATGGAAGTTTCTGATTACACAGGTCACCCTGAGATCATGGATGGTCGTGTCAAAACATTGCACCCTAAAGTACACGGCGGCATTTTAGCCCGTCGTGGTATTGATGAGTTAGTGATGGAACAAAACGCCATCAAACCTATCGATTTAGTCGCGGTGAATTTATACCCTTTTGCAGCAACCGTTGCTAAAGAAGGTTGCACATTAGCTGACGCAGTTGAAAACATCGATATCGGTGGCCCAACAATGGTGCGCTCTACGGCTAAAAACCACAAAGACACGACTATCGTGGTTAACGCTAAAGATTACGCTCGCGTGATTGCTGAAATGCAAGCTAACAATGGTAGCACTACGCTTGAAACCCGTTTTGACTTAGCCATAGCCGCATTTGAACACACTGCTGCATATGATGGCATGATCGCCAATTACTTCGGTACTATGGTTCCTGCGCATAGTAAAGATGAGTGTCACGAAGATTCAAGCTTCCCACGTACATTCAATACTCAGCTGATTAAAAAGCAAGATTTACGTTACGGCGAAAACAGCCATCAAAAAGCGGCGTTTTATGTTGATGCCCATATTGATGAAGCCTCAGTTGCCAGTGCGACTCAGCTTCAAGGTAAAGCATTGTCTTACAACAACATCGCCGATACCGATGCGGCACTTGAGTGCGTAAAAGAGTTTGAAGGCCCTGCCTGTGTCATTGTTAAGCATGCTAACCCTTGTGGTGTCGCATTAGGTACTAGCTTATTAGAAGCATATGATCGCGCCTTTAAAACTGACCCAACATCGGCATTTGGTGGAATCATTGCCTTTAACCAAGAGTTAGATGCAGATACTGCTAAAGCGATAGTAGACCGTCAATTTGTTGAAGTGATTATCGCGCCAAAAATTAGCCAAGCTGCCCGTGATATTGTTGCCACTAAAGCTAACGTGCGTTTATTAGAGTGCGGTGAGTGGAACACTAGAACCACGACTCAAGATTACAAGCGTGTTAATGGTGGCTTGCTGGTTCAAGATCGCGATCAAGGCATGGTCAATGTGGAAGACGTCAAAGTGGTATCAAAACGTCAACCAACAGCAAAAGAGTTAACCGATTTAATGTTCTGCTGGAAAGTGGCTAAGTTTGTTAAATCAAATGCGATTGTTTACGCCAAAGATGGCATGACCATAGGTGTAGGCGCGGGTCAAATGAGCCGCGTGTACTCAGCCAAAGTTGCTGGCATTAAAGCGGCTGACGAAGGCTTAGTGGTTGAAGGTTCAGTTATGGCATCGGATGCTTTCTTCCCGTTCCGTGACGGTATCGATGCAGCAGCAGCAGCTGGCATTAGCTGTATTATTCAGCCAGGCGGTTCAATCCGTGATGAAGAAATCATCGCCGCAGCTGATGAACACGGGATTGCTATGGTGTTCACCGGAATGCGTCACTTCCGTCACTAATTACCGTTAGAATAGAGCAGCCATCTTTGGCTGCTTTTTTCGTTTAAGCACAGAATTATTTTTAATATTTGAGGAATGAATTAATGAGAGTCCTTGTTATTGGTGGCGGCGGACGCGAGCACGCGTTAGCTTGGAAAGCAGCTCAATCAGCACAAGTTGAAACTGTATTTGTTGCTCCAGGTAATGCGGGCACATCACTAGAGCCAAAATTAGAAAACGTTGCAATTAACGTTGAAGAGATCAGCGCATTAGTTGAGTTTGCTCAAACAAACAAAATTGAACTCACCATTGTTGGCCCAGAAGTGCCTTTATCATTAGGTGTTGTTGATGCTTTTAACTCTGCGGGTTTACCTATTTTTGGTCCAACCCAAGGCGCTGCTCAACTTGAGTCTTCAAAAGCGTTCACCAAAGACTTTTTAGCGCGTCACAATATTCCAACAGCTGATTACGCTAACTTCACTGAAATAGCCCCTGCCAAAACTTACGCGGCAGAGTTAACCGCTAAAACGGGTTTTCCTGTTGTGATTAAAGCCGATGGTTTAGCCGCTGGTAAAGGGGTCATTATTGCTGCAAACCAAGCTGAAGCCGATGCCGCCATCGAAGACATGCTAGCCGGCAACAAGTTTGGTGATGCAGGTTCACGCGTGGTTATCGAAGAGTTTTTAAAAGGCGAAGAAGCCAGCTTTATCGTTATGGTAGATGGCAAAAACATCTTGGCCATGGCCACCAGCCAAGACCACAAAGCCCGTGATAACGGTGATTACGGTCCAAACACTGGCGGTATGGGGGCATACTCACCCGCTCCTGTTGTGACCCAAGCCGTTCACGACTGGACTATTGCTAATGTAATTCGCCCTACGGTAGATGGTATGGCCGCTGAAGGTAACGTTTACACTGGCTTTTTATACGCTGGTTTGATGATTTCACCTGATGGCAGTGCAAAGGTGCTTGAGTACAATTGCCGTTTTGGTGATCCTGAAACCCAACCGATTATGATGCGCCTGCAATCTGACATCGTTGAGCTATGTTTAGCCGCCACCCGTGGTGAGTTAGATACGGTTACTGCCGAATTTGATGCACGTCCTGCTGTTGGGGTGGTATTGGCAGCTGGCGGTTATCCTGATGCTTACCGTAAGCATGATGTTATTGATGGTTTATCTCTTGGTGATAGCAATGCCAAAGTATTCCATGCTGGCACAGAAATGAAAGACGGTCATGTGGTCACAAATGGCGGTCGAGTGTTATGTGCGACGGCATTAGGTCACACAGTAACCGAAGCACAAAAAGCGGCTTACGCTTTAGTCGATGCTATCCATTGGGATGATGTCTACTTCCGTACCGATATTGCCTACCGTGCGATTGCACGTGAGCAAGGTAAAGCTTAAACCACTAGGCATTCATTAAGGGGTTAGCCATTTGGTCATCAACCCCGTTGACTCATAAAAAATCCCTGTGATAGTGATATCACAGGGATTTTTTTAAGCTCGCAGTGTGGAGGCTATAACACTATTATCGTAGCGCCTATCACTTATCAGCCTGAGGCGTAGGTGGTTCTTTGACAAGCGGCACAGCGACATGTTTGGTTAAATTTAATATCAATGCACCCACTAAAATGGCGATAGCAATTGATAGCAAGCGTAAAAACTCTGCCGACAAAGAAGCCGTACCTTGATGCTTGATTACTTGGTAAGTCAGCACCACAAAATTAGTAAACATTAACTGATATATGCTGGAGCGACATTGACTACGAATGGCATAACAGGCTAGTTGAAAAGCGCAAAAAACCGTCACACCAATTAACATCCATGTCGACACACCAAACATAAACAAAAACATCACTGGCAATGTAAAACAAATACCTAGCACTGTGGTGATAATTTTATTTTGGCTATAAGTGCGATGATCATCAGCAATCGGGATCATAATCATGCTGCTAATGGTTATGGTGATCAGCATCGTTTGCGTACTGCCTATACCCATTAACACCACCATAACCAAGCACATGGCTGTTGCTTTGAACATGATCAGGCCAATATTGGTTTGTGCGCCCTCTTTACTCGTTTCGTCCATTAAAATATCTTTTTGATCACCAGGGAAAAGTAAGAAACTGATATAGGTAACCACAATGGCAATAACAAAGTCTTTAAACATCAACCAGGGTAGGACATCTATCTGAGCGCCCATTTGAAAATTCATCACGGTCATAATAATAACCACTATGAGTGTCAAAGTGGCAATGATATCTTTAGGATCATTATGACTGCGGTAATAACTCCAAAAAAATAATGACCAACAAAACAAGGCGTATCCGGTGGGCGTGTCTTGTAATACCTCGCCAATAAATACCAAGACAAAACTCACAAACAACAATACCAACAGTAATTTTAACAACAAATTTAACGGGGGCTTGGATGGCATCAAGGTTAAAAAGATAACCGTAAATATCGGTGCCAAAATGGCCATCGAAGCCCCACTGTGTTGTAAATAAAACAACAAAAGGACTGGAAAAACAGCCAGTCGTATTATCGGATTAGCAGCGCTACGAAACATAAGTCCATATACTCACAACACGTATCCAAAGTTTTGCTAATAATTCACCAAAGCTGCTTTGCTCGGTAAAAAATGCCACGGTTGCCTGTGAGCCATATCGAATGTTTTTTGGTACATCTTCATTCTCAAACACGATATTGACAGGATAACGCTGTGCTTTCATTGACTGCGTATCAGCGGTTAAAAACCCCGTGTTTTGGTCAATATTATTACTGCCTCCGGTTCCCCAACCTATGCTATCAACTCTGGCATGAAGCACACGACCAGGTAGCGCATCGAGTACCACTTCAACTGACTGGCCTACGCGAATGTGTTCCAGCGAGTTTTCTCTCACTAATGCTGAAATCCATACACCTCGAGGATCGATAAACGTTAAGATAGGCGTGCCAACGCTGGCTTTTTGCCCCACGGTTAACTGTAAATTGGTTACGATCCCTTTTGAAGGGGCGAGCACTTCTGTGCGCTGTAAGTCTAACTGTGCTTTTTCAAGGTTGGCCATAGCAGCAAGAAGTTGTGGGTTATTCTCACCTTCTGGACCTAAGTTTTGTTTTGCCTGTACTAAAGAGGCTTCAGCAGCTTCATAACTGGCTTGAGTTCTATCACGCGACTCGATTGCGTTATCTAAATCGGCTTTACTTAATACACCCTGGCCGGCCAACTCCATCACCCGCACATACTGTTCTTTTGCATTGTTACGCGCGGCAATGGCATCAACCACTTTCGCCTGCGCTACCGCAACCGCAGCAGTATTCGCACCAATGCCTTGACCTGCAATCGTTAAATTAGCCTGTGCTGACTGTAATGCAATTTCATAGTTTCGCGGATCGATTTTAAATAGCACACTCCCCGCTTCAACCACCTGATTATTTTTTACATTCACCTCAACCACGTTGCCGGTGACTTCACTGGCAACACGAACAAGGTAAGAGTGTACTCTTGCCTCAGCTGTCATTGGTGTAACGCGATCAGCCCATAGGCTATATAACCAAATAAATAGGATAACGCCGATGATATAAAAACTAAGTTTGCGAGATGACTTTTCCGCGGCCGACATGTCACTACTCTCTTATTGTATTGATGAAGATGATTCTAACAAAAATCATACTAAGTGAAAGAAATGAATGTTAAATACCTGGTTTTCAACAAGCCTATTTAAGCTCAATGACAAAAATATCGAATATTCCCAACAGAATATTCATAAAACGTCGATGTTTTATATAAAAAATAATTCAGCTCAAGCAATATGGCTTGCATACTTAGGCAGCAAATTCTCACTATTCAGCATAAATACCAACTTTACTGAAAACTTTAATCAATACCAGTACCAACACTTCACTTTGATTTAACGCCAAACCGCTTCAACATTGGTTTTAGGCTCGACTTTGCTGCGTGACCTGTGTCACGATAAAGCCAGGTAACAAGTTAGTAACAAGCTAACGCGGCTAGTGTAAAACAGCTTATAACTCCCCCGAATGAGTTTATAAACCCACATAACACATCACTACCTGTTGACTATAAATATAATAATAAATTATCAAAGGGATCTACTTATGCCAGACTCTCAGCACAAGCAACCTAGTTTGCTTGACGCACTTATTCCTGTGTTTGCTCTTATCATTATGCTTGCCGCTGCGGTATACCTTTTCTCATCTGATAGTTCATCTGGTGCAAACCAAATTGCGTTAGTGTTAGCAGCCTGTATTGCCATGGTCATTGGCTATAAAAATGGTTACAGCTGGAATCAAATGGAGCGCGGTATTATAAAAAGTATCGGCGTTGCAACTGGGGCACTATTGATTCTGTTTAGCGTTGGCTCACTTATCGGCACCTGGATTCTAGCGGGAACCGTGCCAACCATGATTTATTACGGCATGCAGATACTCAATCCACAATATTTTTACAGTGCATGTTGTGTATTGTGTGCAGTAGTGGCTTTAAGTATTGGTAGCTCTTGGACAGTCGCGGGAACCTTAGGCATTGCACTTATTGGTATATCATCGGCTATGGGGTTGGATGTTAATATCACCGCGGGTGCGATTATCAGCGGCGCCTACTTTGGTGACAAAATGTCGCCGATGTCTGATACCACTAACTTAGCCCCTGCCGTTGCCGGAACTGATATTTTCAGCCATATTAAGCACATGACTTGGACTACTGTCCCCAGCATTACTATTGCGCTTATTGGCTTTACTTTTTTAGGATTAACCGCAGAAGCCACTCCTGTAGAAAATCAATTAGCTGATAGTTTAGCCTTGCTTGAGCGTACATTTGATCCCGGCATTCACTTGCTGTTTCCGTTACTTGTGGTTTTGTATCTTGCCAATCGAAAAATGCCTGCGTTTCCAACGGTAATTTTAGGCACCTTGGCCGGTGCTGTTTGTGCGGCTATTTTTCAATACGATAACGTACTGGCTTACGTGCACGATGATGCTATAACGCCATTGCTAGCCTTAGTGAAAGGGATCTGGATTGCCATGTTTGATGGCTATGTGGCCAACACTGGAGATGAAGTTCTAGATAACTTATTAAGCCGTGGCGGCATGAGCAGCATGGTAACGACTGTGTGGTTAATTCTGTGCGCGATGGCATTTGGCGGTGTGATGGAAGTAACCGGATTGTTAGGGCGTATTCTACAAAGTATTTTAACCTTAGTAACAGGCACCTCTAGTTTGATCATCACCACTTTGGGAGTGTGCATTGGCGCCAACGTGATCACTGCAGATCAATATATTGCGATTGTATTGCCAGGTCGCATGCTAAAAATGGAATACACCAACAGAAAACTTGCCGCCGTTAATTTAAGCCGTGCCCTTGAAGATTCTGCCACTGTTACCAGCCCACTAGTGCCATGGAATACCTGCGGTGCTTTTATGGCCAGCACATTGGGCGTAGCAACCGTGGCGTATTTGCCCTATGCATTCTTTAACTTAGTTTGCCCATTTGTGAGTGCTTCTTATGCCTACTTCAACTTCAAAATTGAGCCATTGGATGAAAGCCAAATACATGATGGCAGTGTAGTCGGTTAACCCCCATGAACTGTACCGATACAATTGGATGATAAACCGCTTTAACCAAAGCGGTCTTTCATCCAGCCATAATGATAATAACCCCATTGGCCTAGCCGTTTCACTTGTCCAAAAGGCAGCATGCTTGAAGGGTGCGAAGGTAAAGGCTGACGATATAAAGGCAAATTAGGTGATGCAACACCAGCCATACTTTGGGCCAGCCGATAAGCCGCCTGGCTGCTAAAAGAGACTCCCGCACCACAATAACCTAAGCTGTAACCCACACCATTTTCAGCAAACACATGTGGCATATCATCAAACGATGCTGCTATCCAGCCGGTCCAGTTATAGGCAATGGCTTTGTGTTTTAATGCAGGAAAGCATTTATCTAAGGCCATTTTTAGCCTTTGACCATACACAGGGTTAGCACTGTCTTTGCCCCATACCGCACCGCGGCCACCAAACAACAAGCGGTTATCAGGCAATAAGCGGTAGTAATATTTTAATATGCGGGTATCCATGGTGACTTGCGAAGTATAAATGCCCGCTTGCTGTAATTCATCGGCGGTAAGTTGCTCAGTCACAATGACATTACTGAGTATAGGCAAATATTTGTTATCGATAATTGGCGAGAATTTTTTTGGCGTATAAGCATTACCGGCACAAATCACCTTATTGGCAGTCAGCTCACCGGACTCAGTTATCAAACGATGTTTCCCCCCCTCTTGCTGCCATGTAAGCACGCAAGATTGCTCTGATATCGACACGTTAGCTTGCTGTACCATCTGCTTATAACCCAGTAATAATTTTAATGGGTTAATCCCAAAACCATCATTTAACCTTAATGCACCAAAAGCTTGCTGGTGATTCATGTATTGGTCACAAAAAGTGTTACGGTCAATAAACTCAGCACCATCCCCAAAATGTTGTTGAATAAATCCCGCTGCTGCTTGCAGTTGTGCGAGCGCTTTTGGGTTATGGGCCACTTTTAAGTAACCTGTATCTTGCACATCACAGCTAATTTGATGCTGTTTAATTAACCCTGATACGCGCGCGACCGCCTCAGTAAACTCAGCATAAATACCTTTGGCAGTATCAATATCCCAACGCTGTGCCATAGCGCTGTACCCTAGACGCCCAGAACCTTTTAACACAAACCCAGCATTACGAGCACTGGCACCAAAACCAACCTGATTGGCTTCAAGCACGTGGCAATCAATATTAAATTCAGTTGCTAGATAATACGCGGTTAATAATCCCGTATAGCCGCCACCAATAATAGCCACATCGGTTTGCTGAGTGCCTTTTAGTGCGGCATTGGGTTTTGGCAATTTAATGGTACTCGCCCAATAACTAGTGGGTTGTGGCTGACCCTTAGGCGTCTTATTAACAAGCGGATCATAAGGTTTCATATTGTTTTTCATCAAAACACCAATAACATTTCACAGGCGACACAGTGACAATCAACGCCACATAGCACGCAGATATAATCCTCTCCCATATGTCGTTGATGCCAACGTTGAGGGTGTTGCTTAATCAATTTCCCACCCGCTTTGGTAAAATAGCGTACCGCGGCATTATTAGGGCTTTGTTGCCACAAATGACTCACGCCCGCTTTAGCGCCTTGTGCCATAACGGCTTCTTTAGAGGCTTGTAAAAGTTGTCCGCCTAATCCTTTGCCTCGGCCATGCTCAGCAATGGTATTGGATTTAAAGTAACACACATCATCAAAGTCGAAACCCCATTGCTCGACTGTGCACCATTGGTCCTGTTGCCATTTACCTGCGGCATAGGTTAATCGAAAACCCAATAATGATGCATTTTCAATGGCTACAAAGTTGGCATTAATACCATTTTTTATGCCTTTGTGATAAATGGCTGTCAGTTCGTCCATATCCATATAACCCTGACCGTGTACTTGTTCACCTAATGCCAGTACCGCTTTAAAATCATCTGGTTGTAACGTTCTTATCATATTTTTTATTCTTTTTTTAATACCAAGAAAAATCATTTTTATTCATCTGCAGGCTCAATTTAGTATAACAAAATAACCTGAACCTAACGATGTTAAACTTTTGTGATAATTTAGCGATAACCCAGTGAACTCCCTTTGTAATACTAGCTGTAATTAAACAAAAGGAGCTCGGTTATGAAACGTACATTAGTTAACGCTAGCCTACTAGCAGCAGGTTTATTGAGTTTATCAACCCAAGCCGCAGACATTGAAGTCAGTGTCACCAACCTTACCCATGGTAATCACTTTACGCCACTGTTCATCGCCGCTCATACCAGCGACAGTCATTTATTTCACGTCGGTGAAATGGCGTCGCCAGCATTACAAAAAATGGCAGAAGGCGGTGACATTGCCGACCTTGATACAGCCGTTACAGGCACAAATGGTGTCACCTCAGCTAACCCAGCCATGGGGTTACTTGCGGCAGGAGCCAGCGTTAATGATGTCATGCTAGATACCGCTGATAACACTCATCTTTCTATTGTTGCAATGGTACTGCCAACCAACGATGCATTTATCGGTTTAGACAGTTGGAAAATTCCAACTGAAGCAGGTACTTACACAGTTTATATTAATGCCTATGATGCAGGCACAGAAGCCAATGACGAAATCATTAATGGCGGCGGCATGTCAGGTGTAGCAGGTATTCCGGCAGCTCCCGGTGGTAACGGCGGCGCTAATGGTACTGGCGTGATGGACGGTGCAGATAACATGTACGTCCATACTCACCCTGGCGTATTAGGCGATACCGATCCTGCAGGCGGGCCCAGCGATTTAGACAGCCGCATTCACCGCTGGTTAAACCCTGTGGCGAAAGTTGTGGTCACAGTAAAATAGGAGGTAAAACATGAAAACCACCGACATTAAACTTAAACCCAGCTTACTTGCCTTATTTGTGGTATCGACATTACTCAGTGGTTGTGGAGACGACGATGAAGTTGTTGTCACACCCGAGCCAACACCACCGGCAGTGGTTATGCAAACGTATACAGTAACAGTGACAAACTTAACGGCGAATCAACCCATGTCGCCAGTGATTGTCGCATCGCACAGTGCAGACGCTATGCTGTGGCAAGCTGGTGAAGCGGCAAGCCTTGCCATTGAAAAAATGGCTGAAGGCGGCGATACCGCAGATATAGCTGCACTAGAAGCTGTCACTAATAGCGTAAATGGTGCTGGCATGTTGATGCCAGGCATGACTGAAACCCTCACGTTAACGTTAGCCGAAGCTGACGTCGCAAACCTCAGTTTGGTAACCATGTTGGTGAATACTAATGATGCCTTTACAGGGGTCAATGGTGTCAACATTGCAGGAATGGCTGTTGATATGCCAACAATGATGAAATACATGGCCTACGATGCGGGCACAGAAGCCAATACAGAAGCTAAAGGTAGTATGCCTGGACCTGCTGATGTCGGAGAAGGCTTTAATGCTGCCCGAGATGATGTAGATTTTGTGCATATTCATCCCGGCGTTATCAGCCAATATGATGGTTTAGCTGACTCTGTCCTTATGCCTTCGCATCGTTTTGATAATCCGGTCCTTGCTGTAACCATTACGCGCACTGAATAAAATTTCAGCAGGAATGAAATTTAATCTTCTCAATACAGGTCTATTGCCGTGGATGCAAGGATCTGTCTTGAGGGATACACATGAATCATTCAACAAAACATAATGGACACGCTAACCCACAATATATTTTATTGGTTGAGGATGAACAGGATTTAGCCAAACTAATTCTGCTCAATTTAACAGCATTAAATTATCAGGTATGTCACGCCACAACATTAAAGCAAGCCATGCAGATCATTGAACATAAAAAACTCGACTTAATTTTAATGGACAGAATGCTACCTGACGGCGACGGGATCATACTATGCCAGCAACTCAGGCAAGCGCAAAAAGAAGTGCCCATTATGTTATTGACCGCCAAAGATTCAGAAGCAGATATAGTGCTGGGGCTTGAAGCGGGCGCAGATGACTACCTTGTAAAGCCTTTCAGTGTATTGGAACTGCGTGCCAGAGTGAAAGCTCATTTAAGACGTGGACAAGTTCAGCATGACCATCAGCAGCAACTCGACTTTCATGGTGTCAGCATTAACGCCAGCACGCGTGAAGTATTGGCATTTAATAATGCATTAGAGTTAACCGCGCGTGAGTTTGATTTATTGCTTTATCTGGCTCAACACCCGCAACAAGTATTTAGTCGGTTGCAGCTATTAGAAGCGGTCTGGGGCTATAACTATAGCGGTTACGAGCACACGGTGAATAGCCACATTAATCGATTACGAAACAAATTATCCCGCTGTTCAGAACACGACTTAGTGAAAACCGTGTGGGGCGTAGGGTATAAATTCTCTCCACCTGAGGCACAGGCTCACTAATGAATCGTCTATTTAATCGATTATTCTTTGTCGCTACCGCGATAGCACTGCTGTTATTTGTGGCGTTATGGCAATGGCTACAACTAAATCATGAGTTCAGTCGCAATCAAATTCAGCAATCACTGCACCTCGAATTAGCGGAGCATATGGCGCATATTAATCCACTGCTATCACAGGGGATCACTTCAGATGCCGCTTTAAAAGAAGCCTTTCATGATTTTATGTTACTGGGGCCAAGCTTTGAAATTTATACCTTAGATCCAAATGGCAAGGTAATCGCCTATGATGCAAAAGAAGAGAAAATTAAGAACCACCGTGTCGACATTAATATTATTCAGCAATTTTTAGCTGGCAAACACCTGCCATTACTTGGCACAGATCCACGCTCACTTGATACCCAAAAGATTTTTTCAGCTGCCAAGCTGATAAATAGCCAAGGGCTACATAGCGGCTATTTATATGTGATTATTGGCGGAGAAGAGTACGACAGCTGGCAAGCATTAATTAATGCCGAAAACCAACCAAAAATATGGGGTGCAACAATAGGTTTTTGGGTAATATTCGCCTTATTGTTATTTGTGATTTTATTGCATTATTTTACCCGCCCGATCCATAAATTAGCCCAGGATTTAACTAATTTAAAAACCTTACCTATTTCTGAAAATCTAACCTTACCAGAACGCTATAGGGGAAGTTTAGAAATAAGCCAATTAAGTGAGCATATCAATCATTTACTGCAAGAAATTCAACAGCAGCAACAACAGGTTAAGCGACAGCAACAGGCCAAACACGACTTTTTACTGCATTTGTCCCATGACTTAAAAACCCCATTAACCGCATTATTAGGCTATATCGACACCTGGCTCATTTTACCCGCAGATGAGCGCGATGCAGTGCTTATCCAATATGCTGCTAACTCAGGCCAAACGTTACAGCAATTATTAGCACAACTGCTAGAGCTAGCCGCATTAGAAAATGGCCAAATTCATGCACAGCTTCAACAAGTCGAATTAGCCAGTTTATTAAATGAAGTTGAAAAAACCTTTGCTCCGAGAGCTAAAAACTTGGGTATTTCACTGCAATTTAAGCTTGAGCGACCAAGCCAAATCTATACCGACCCTCAGTTAATGCGCCGTATATTAAATAACCTAGTCGATAACGCCCTGCGTTACACTCCAAAAGGTGGAACGATTCAGATTATTAATCAACAATATCAAGGGCAACAATGGTTAGCGGTAAGAGACACGGGTGCTGGCATGCATCAACATGAAGTTGATGCATTAAAGCAGCTATCGATTCAACCCGCACACTTTAGCCATAATCAACCGTTACCCCAATTAGGCGTAGGATTAGCAATTGTCAGACAATTACTAGGCATATTGAAATGCCGAATTGAAATCGCTAGCCAACCCGGCATAGGCAGTGAGTTTAAAATTGAATTGGTGACGCAATTTTAATGCAACGCATTTTACAAAAATCAGAATGACGATTTTAAATCGCATTAATTAAACCACGATCTCTGTCACTACCTGCGTTTTTACTGAGTTAGCTATAAAGCATTGCTCATGAGCTTGATGGTGCATTTTTTCAAGTTGTTCCAACGTTGGTTGCTTATCTCCTGAAAATTGTACAAACGGCTTTAGTGTGACAAGCGTCATACTCATTCGGCCTTCGCTGTCTTTAGCCATTATACCAACTGCATCATCAATATAGGTATCGACAACATATTGCCGTTTAGCGGCAATCGATAAAAAGAACAGCATGTGACAGCTGGACAATGACGCGACAAAAGCTTCTTCAGGATCAACATTAGCCGCCACGGAATAAGGCAAAGGTACAACATGTGGGGATGAAGACGCTGGTACAGTTATGCCACCATCAAAAATCCACTCATGTCCTCTACTATATTGATTATCAACATAGAGAGCATCACTCGCTCTCACCCACTTAACTTTGGCAAAATATTCTGACATTTCAATTCCTTTAAAATTATCATCTGTAGATGACGAATAATGCTCATTCCCTTGCTGTAAATTTAAATCGTCTGCTCAATAGCTTAAGGAATACACTGTCATAATGAGGCTTAAAACATTACACATGCTAGTGTTTCATCTCAAATACATTTTAAAAAATATTACAAAAAAGCGAGCCATATGGCTCGCTTTAATTTGCATATAATCACGTTCGCTAAATAGCTTACTTGTGTTATTTACCCGACAACTCAGTAACAGACTTAATGAATGCCCCCTCATGCTCAGCATCGACTTTACATATCGACCATTAACACAGGTTGACCAAAAGCTTTTAATTTTGCGTTTGAATGCTCGAAATATTGACTCCAAAATTGTTTTAGCTGCAACATTTTCTCTCCACCACGAAAACCTTTTGTATCCGAAGCTATCCAACCTGCACCTATCACATAAATATCAGCTTGGTTGAAGTCACTGAGCATGTTCGCTTGTTGAACTTTGGCTATTTCTTGTTCTGGCATAATTGTTTTTAATGTATTGCTAGCATAAAAACTAGTCACATCTGAATTTTCAACCATATCGGAGACTAATAGTAAAACACGACGACCTTGATTATCAGCGGCAATTATTGGTGCGATAACTTGAGATAGATTAGATAATATTTCAGTTTTAGGCACATCAATTGCATCAGGTTTAAATGATTGCATAATATTTGAATCGACTTTGCGCTGCACATAAGCACTTTGCTGACCCATACAATTATCAAATTTTCTTAATAATTTTTTCGGTATATCATCACGATCACTTATGTCAGTATTTAATTTCCCCGTAAATAAGATTTTCGTATAGAAATCTTCAACATAGGCACTAAAGTTAATGATGGTTATTTCATCACCGGGCTGTATGAAAAGTTGTACTTTTTGATGAACTAACTTTTTGATATTCAAATCAGGCGAAAAAGTGCCATCAATCGCTACAAAAAGATGCCTTTTGGGTACGGTAGTCGCCGTTTTAGGGTCAACTTTGGCATAGTCATAACAACTTTTAATATCATTTCTATCTGCACCATAAACCGCTTGAAAAGAAGATATAACTAAAGAGCAACATAGGCTCATTAATTTGATACTCAGTTTCATGAATTAAGCTCCTGCATTAACTCACTGCGTAACCTTGCACGCATTTGTTCCTCAGTTTCAACAACTTTCACTGCTTTTTCTTGTGCTATTTCAGCGAGCAATTCTTCACGAATTCGAGTTTCAGCTTGTGCTGGAGTCTCTGTTATTTGGCTTTCTGACACTGTTGAGCTGTCCTGTATATTGCTTGTTAAAGGATCTGCCACAACCGGATTCACATGATTACCAACATCTGCCCTACTTAGTGCTCTGTTTTCGATTTTTGTTTGATGCTCTCTTAACCGCACAGATTGATCAAATTTAGTTTCAGCATTGCCAAGATCTTCCATATAAACCAGGAATGCCCGATCCCCACACGCTTCTAATACATGCAGTACTTTAGGATCTTGACAGTTAATTTCAGCTCGCTGATTCATTTTCTGTTGCAAATTAGTCAGCCTTTTTTGAGCTATACGGGCAACTTGCTGCTTTAAGCGTGAATAATAAGCCTTAAACTCACGCTCACTCTTAAAGGGACCAATCTGTTTGCGTGCATCACTTGAATGTTTGCCAGCAAAACCAGTTTTAAAACCAATTAAAATGCCAAATATTTGCAGGAGTATGAATAAGAATGCAAGAAAAATAAACGTGCCCCAACCACCTTTCTGTTCGCGCTCCCATACATCATCACCCGCCTTGTCAGCAGCTTCTTGCTTATCTTGAAGCAACATAGCAGGTACCGCTTCTGCATATGGATCTTGTTCTTGATACATAGCAGAGCTTGTATCGATATTGACAGTTTCTATGTGCTCTTTCTCTAATACTTGACCACGTACATAAGTCGCTAAGACTGCAATAACAATGATGGCAACAGTAGTGAGTACGGTCACTAAATAGCGAGGTTTTACTTCTGCATTTGTTGAAATACGGTTGATCAACTGCTTATATTGGGGGTCTGCATCATCTTCAAAGGTTTTGTCTAAATTGATACGGGTATTCGGCGCGAGTTCAGGGGTATTTCTATCTCTATTTTTAGCATTTTTCCACCACACTTTAGCTTTTTTGATTAACGAGTTGCCGTGAAGTTCATGCCCTGTAAAATGGGTTAAACCTACTAGTAAAACGGAAATAATAAATGCTATACCTAATGCGCCTTTTTGTTGCATCGATTCAGAAGCTCCGGGGATAGTAAATCCTGATAGGATATAACTAAAACCCATAGCCTCGACGAAAACCAAAGCAGCAATTAATATCCACCCTATGGCATGTAAGTTATTTCGACCGTTCTCTGTGGCCTTTCCAAGATAATCTTGGCTTTTGGCAAATAACTCTTCATCTTTATTCACTTTTTCATAGTAAGCAGCAAAATCAGCACACAGCGTAACCTCACTGTTAAGCCATGTTTTATCATAGACTTTAACGGAAGTTTCATAATCTTTTGATAAGCTGTTTTCTTTACCAATTAAAGGTAAAGAATATCGAACATTTAGCCACCAGAAACTAACCTTATCCCACCAAATAGTGATCATAATTATTAATAAAAAAGTGCTTAATACTACAGATACAAGCATACGGTATTCGTTTAATAGCGTTGTTAAAAAATCCATTTTATCTCCATATAACTTATCTGCTACAACAATTTAGGTTCAAAATTGACTTCATAAACTGTTTTGCTTTTTTCATAATATAATTTACCAGCTATCGCTCTTGCTGATCTATCAATTGGCATGACTATATCCATACAGCGAACGGGGGCGTTATCATCTCTAGAGAAGACCCTGTACAACAAACCCGTTTCACCATAATAAGTTTCAATAGCGCTGCTAACTTGATAACTCGGCATTTTTTGCGCTTTACTATTATCGAAGTCTTTCCAAATTTTAATATCAGGAGAAGCGACTGCAGCGCCTCCATTACTGATTACCGCAATAGGTGTGAGGCCAATGAAATGACCATTAATTTTTTCGACCCAAACCGTTCCATTCATGCCTGGTAAGTAATCTGCGGTATTATAATCACTTTTTTGATAAGGTTTACCGGTTGCCAGATTCTTAATTTCACCATCTACTCTTTGACCTTCAACGATACAGTTTAAATTTGATATTTCTGACGCATAGGCCTTACTAAAAAGTGCAAAGCTATTATCTTTTCTCTCACCGACTAACTGAGCAAAATTTGAGGTCATTTCGGTCATAGGCTTGCCACCAAAATCAACACTAGCAACCTTTAAAGTAACTGGCTTCAATAATTTATTAACTTCTATTTGTGAGAGATTAGCTAAATCAATATCAGTAGGGGCGGTTTCAATTGCAGATTTCTTTGAGGTATTATCTGTTGGTGTTATTGACATTACACGTTCTTGCGAGCGACGTGACAAATACGCTAAGTTGGATTTTTGCTTAGAAGAATAAGCAAACAATTGATCTGGTTTACCTTCAATTTCAACAATTTCTACACGACGGTTTTGTGATTTACTTATTTCATCTATGTTTGCTGCTATAGGCTGGCTCTCACCAGCACCTTGAAAATATAAACGTTCAGATTGAATGCCAGCTTCATTGAATATTTGTGCAACATATCTAGCCCTATCTTCACTTAATTTCTGATTTAACTTTTCACTGCCACTGGAATCTGTATGTCCTGTAATGAGTATGTTAGCAGCTGAATCTTTATAAATTTGTGAAAGTTTTTGAAATTGTATTTTGGCTTTTTGTGTTGCTACAGCAGAACCAGAAACAAACATTGTATCGTTATCACTGGAAATACTCGCTGCCATTCCAACTTGCTGATAATCAGCATACTTTTCAACATCCGTTCCTGTTAATTCACTGTCCGTTGAATTTATTAATATTCCAGCTTGAGGTTCGGAAGAAGTACTAATTGACGTATATTGAATATTAAGGTCTTCGGCTTTAGCTAATGCATCTAAGGCTTCACGCTTTTTTTGCGCATCATAACCAATAGTGCAACCAATAGCTGCTCCAGCCGCTGCACCATAACCTATACCATCTTTGCCAGCTATATAATTCCCTAACAGTGCACCTATACCAGTACCAATAGCACAACCGATAAGCGTTTCCTTATTTTTTTTCAATGGGTCCGTTGAAACACAGCTGCTCAAGATAAAAACGGCTGCAACACTTAATGCAACGGGTTTGATTTTCATGTCATTCCTTAACAATGTGATCCTTCCTTAACAAATGGAATACTCTGATGATATCTTTTAAATTTATTAACTATTTTTAACGATTAAATAAAAATAGGTGTGAGAAGTCAATTGAAAGTTGAGTTTAACTCATAATGAATAGCTAATAATTAAATATTGAATATAATTAGCTAGATCAATTGGTTGGGCGTAGACGCTGATGGTTATTATTCAAACAGGTTATCACTAAAAATAGAACCGAGGTGCCGCTTGAGTTGCGGACCAATTGTAATAAGGTTACATTTTCCCTTAGCATGGAAATTAATTAAAGCAGGAACCTTTGTTACTGCAAAAATTAAAAATAGCCATTCACTAATTAGTACCAAAACACAAACCTGTTGATATAAAATGAAGACCTCATGAAAAAATAAAGCGGTCTAAGTTAAGACTAAAAAAAAGCGAGCCACTTGGCTCGCTTTAATTATTTATCATCAGTCAACTTACAGTTTACTTATGGTATTTAACAGATAGCTCATTGACTGAGTTGATAAATGCGCCAGCGTGCTCAGGATTAACATGCTGGTGAATACCATGGCCTAAGTTAAATACATGGCCAGTACCTTCACCGTAAGACGCAAGAATCTGTTCTACTTCTTGACGAATACGTGCAGGTGAAGCATATAGTACTGATGGATCCATATTGCCTTGTAAAGCCACTTTGTGCCCTACGCGACGACGTGCATCACCAATATCAACAGTCCAGTCTAAGCCTAACGCATCACAGCCGGTTTCAGCCATTGCTTCTAACCATAAACCGCCACCTTTAGTGAATAAGGTTACCGGTACTGTACGACCTTCAGCTTCACGGGTTAAGCCATCAACGATTTTCTGCATGTAGCGTAATGAAAACTCACGGTAAGCGTGGTGAGATAGCGCACCGCCCCAAGAATCGAAAATCATTAACGATTGAGCACCGTTAGCTACTTGTGCGTTTAGATATAAAATAACTGAATCAGCTAATTTATCTAACAACATGTGTAATGTTGCTGGCTCTTCGTAAGCCATTTTCTTAATTTTTTCGAAAGTTTTGCTTGAGCCACCTTCAACCATATACGTGGCAAGTGTCCAAGGAGAACCAGAGAACCCAATTAATGGTACTTCGCCTTTCAGCTCACGACGAATGGTGCTTACAGCACGCATTACATAGCCTAGCTCATCTTCTGGATCTGGCACGCAAAGCTTTTTGATTGCATCGATAGTGTCAGTTGGGCGCTGGAAACGTGGGCCTTCGCCAGTTTCAAAATACAAACCTAAGCCCATTGCATCTGGCACAGTTAAGATGTCTGAGAAAAGAATAGCGGCATCTAAGTCATAGCGGCGTAAAGGCTGCAAAGTTACTTCACACGCTAGATCTTGGTTCTTACAAAGAGACATAAAGTCACCGGCTTCAGCACGGGTTGCTTTATATTCTGGAAGATAACGACCTGCTTGACGCATCATCCATACTGGCGTTCTGTCTACAGGTTGTTTTAATAAAGCACGTAAATAACGATCATTCTTTAGTTCTGCCATGGGGGCTATTTTCCTAGATTGTTATGAATTTTGCAGGGCGGTAGTTTAGCACTTACGCGATTAATGTAACCACTTATGCGATATTTATGTGAGCTAATCCTAAATCTGTTGCTAAAAATGTGAAAACACCTCAAATTTCGCTCACAAAAACAGCAAAAATGATTTCAAAAACACATAACATCGATTATTAGTTGCACCACGAGTGTGCGTTTGGTATAAAAAGTATGCGCTAGCAAGAACAATCAAGAAGCTCGATTTATCGAGCCCTTAAAAGCTTATTTACCCAGTGATAGTCTACTATCGCTGGGTTTTTTATTTTAAATCTAAGGTGAATTAAATTAAGCTGGTTTGTCCTTTGATAAATAAAGCATAAAACAGTTGATCAACTGAGTACTTGTCCAATACAGTAGGTAATATTGTAAGATAGCAAGTTAAGGGCATCAACATGCTTACACAGCTCGAAAAAGCAGAACAACGTTGGGGTGGCGCCAATAAATTAATCGATCAATGGTTAACCCATCGTCGTAAATTGCTTATCCAATATTTTACCCTCGCCGGACTGGCTCCTTATACCCGTGCAGAAAAAAGCTTACCTAGCATCAACGACGTCCAAGAATTTTGTGCCCAGTTAGTTGATTATGTTTCTGAGGGGCATTTTGAAGTTTATGATCGCGTAGTCAGTGAATGTGCGACTCACGGCCCAGAGAGTAAAGCTATTGCCCAAAGCTTGCTGCCCAAAATCAGTGACAGCACCGATACTGCGCTTGATTTTAATGACAAATATACTGAATCTGAAGACGATAAAGTTCTTTATCAACTTGATAAAGATTTAGCACAGCTTGCTCAAGCTATGGAGTCTCGTTTTGAATATGAAGACGAATTATTAGAGATTCTCCATAGCCGTCATTCTTAAAACCTTAAAACCTTAAAACCTTAAAACCTTAAAACCTTAAAACCTTAAAAACCATACTCAAAAAATAAGCTCAAAGTGCATTACACTCTGGGCTTATTTTTTATCTGCAATGACACTATTTTACTGACGTTTACGCCAATTTTCCGGTAATTCAACCTGCGACCATAGCTGATCACACAACTGTTGTGGTTGCTGCCATTCGCCTATTGTTAACCAATCGACTAAAGCGTCCCCTACTTTTGGATAATGGATTGCTTCTGGTGATGGCGCTTTTAACCAACGAGTAAGTTTGGCATTGTCCAATGTTTGCATACAGTCTGCCGCGGCGAGTAACTCTAACGCAGCCACATTTGCCGATTGTTCAAACTGCCCTATCAGCGGTTTTACTAACAGCTTTTTACCTAATGCCATTGCTTCACTGGCCAGTTCAAATCCTGCATTAGCCATTACACCACCGCACTGTGACAAATGCTGCTTAAAGCCATCTCGGCTAAACCCATGCCATTGAATATGTTCAGGCAAAGGCTTAATCGGTTTGACACTGTGGTAAACAAAAAATTGGTAATCATCAAACGGCTTTAAAAACTCTGCTATATCATCGGCATTTTCGAACGGAAGATACACCAATATTTGATGGCAAAATTGCGTCGATGGCTCATCCACTTCAACAAATGGCGGTAATATAGGACAGCCAAAATGGTGCCAGTGGCAACCTAAAGCAATATCTGTGGGAGCAAAATGATTGAGGATCACCTCATCTAACCAACTGCCACCTTGTTTAGGAACCGGATATTGCAAGGCTGCTTGATGACTAATTGAAATGGATTTAACCCCCTGCTGCTTTGCAGCCCAAGCGGTCACAGGTTCAAAATCATTTAGCACCAAGTCATAGTCCCGCACATCCAATTGTTTAACCTCGTTAAATATTGATCGGCTGACACTATTTTGAGCGGTTTTAAGTAAATTAATGCGGCCACTTTCTGTCACAAATGATAGACCTTTGCGCACCTGATAATCACCAAACTCCTGCATATCAAAATAATGCTCTTCGGGCCTGCCACTAAAGAGAAAATCGACCTCAATGTTTCTGTTTTTCATCGCCTTGGCCATTACGCGTGCGCGACTAATGTGACCATTTCCAGTGCCTTGTACCCCGTAAAGGATTTTCATGTTTTAGATCCCTATTACACAATTCGTTGAGCTAACATTACCGAGCCCATGCCTAATCCCATCCCTGCAACAATATCTAACGGATAATGCACACCTAATGCGATACGGGATAAACCAACGGTCAGCGCCCATAAATAAGCCAAAGGGGCAAAAACAGGAAAACAAATATGAATCACACTGGCCACGACAAACGCCCCTGCAGTGTGACCTGACGGTAAGCTGAATTTATCCGACGGTTCGAATTGGCAATTAAAATCGACCAATGCATAACAAGGACGCTGACGACGAATCGCATTTTTAAATATAAGATAAAGCGGGAATTCAATGATGAAACTCAGTAGCAATAGATTAAAAAACTGCTGTCCTTGCCCGTGTATCAGCAACATTGTCACTGAAATATATACATACCAATGACCGTCACCTGTTGAGGAAACTTTCAGCACCGCCGTTGAGAGTTGTTGTTTACGTGTAAAATCAGTAATGGAATAAAACAGGTATTGATCGACCTTGTTAATCAAATTCATTGCCACTCCCTTCGCGCCATGCCCTCAGTTTTTACCTATTTGCAGATTAGTCAGATCCAATGACTACAAAGTGACAATTATTCGAAGCTTTTATGACAAGGCAGAAGATGATGGAAAGAAGGTAAATGAAGAGTATAAGTAAAGAAGATAAATGAGATGAATCATTCACCCTTAATTGCTCGAGTTAACAAGTAAGGGTGAGCGTTATGCAATAGTACTTAGGCAGAGGCAACTTGTACTTCAGGGGTCTTAGTGCGATAAATTTTCACTAAGTGATAAATATTAATCCCCGCCACAAACGCATTCATTCCGGCAACAGGCCATGCATCGATAGCATATCCATACGCAGCAAACAAACCACAACCTACAAAGTTTAACCAACGTAACATGATGATATCTTTCATCATTAATGAAATTGCAACCATAACAGAAGCAACATAGCCTAATATTTCAATCATATTCGTACTTTCCATAAGAACCTCTTTAAGGCTCTCTGCCATCCGTAAGCGTAACGAGGGATCCGTGCCCCTAAAGCAAATAAATAAAATAAACTAATGCTAAAAACCACTGATATGTTAACAAGTTGCTAGCTGTGTTAGTAATTTATAAACGTATGTTAGTGATCATGATCTATAGTTGATGAGTAAATAGTTAAATTTTAAAGTAAATAAACTCCAAAACACGCTATTGTTCTCAAAATAAACCATTGCGTTCTATATATAGTATTATCATTCTAATTAGATTTGCAACAAGGTCGTGACGAATAACGCTTTTAATTTAAAAAAAACCCCATATAATTCATTTAACTTTGCCTTTATTAGCAATTAATCCAGTGCAATGAACCTATTGCAGCCATTAGGAGTTATCTATGGAATACAACACCTCAGAACTGTGCGACATGTATATCGATGTGGTCGACGTTGTCGAACCAATGTTCAGTAATTATGGTGGTTGCAGCTCTTTCGGCGGCTCAATTAGCACCATAAAATGCTTTGAAGATAACGGTTTAATTGCCGAAGTGTTACAAGAAGATGGCGAAGGAAAAGTCTTGTTGGTTGATGGTGGCGGCTCATTACGCCGTGCATTACTGGATGCCAGCATTGCTGAAATTGCTGTTGCTAACAACTGGGAAGGTATCATCATTTACGGTACGGTCCGCGATGTTGATGCATTAGAAGAGCTAGATATCGGTATTCAGGCCATTGCTTCTATTCCTGTCGGTGCAGACAGCAATAGCGTTGGCGAGGTGGAAATACCAGTGAACTTTGGTGGGGTGACTTTCTTACCAGGCGATCATATTTATGCCGATAATACTGGCGTAATTTTATCACCTGAGCCACTAGATATCGACTAAGTTATAAACTCATAAAAAGCCAGCATTGCTGGCTTTTTTTGTCTCTGCTAAGTTCAATGTTGAGGTATGCCAATGCTAACTATGTTTAATAAAGCTGATTTCGCATCATTAGTTAATCGTCGAGATGGCGAAACAAAACTGGGGGAGCAATTTCTGTTTTTAGATAAAGTATCTATAAAGCACCATGACATATCTTCAGCACTCAAGCATGCCGTTGAGCAAGGGGCAAAATTTGCCATTATTGGCATAAGTGAAGATATTGGTCCGCGCGCAAACTTAGGTAGAGGTGGATCAGCTGATGCCTTTACCGCCAGCATCAGCCAGTTTGCTAATTTACAGTCAAATCGTTTTTGTCAGGGGAGTCTTTGTGTTGTTATTGGCATAATTAGCCCTGACAATTTGATTGCCGATAATGCCGACACAGCAGCCTTACGCCATGCCACCGCAGCGTTAGACCTTCAAGTTATCACCTTCCTGAGCCAAATTTTTGCTGCGGGTTTAGAACCCATCGTCATTGGTGGCGGGCATAACAATGCTTTTGGTTTACTCACCGCAGCCAAGCAAACATTCAATCAACCTATGGCGGCTGTCAATCTTGACCCACACAGTGACTTTAGACCTCGTGAAGGCAGACACAGCGGCAATGGCTTTAGTTATGCTGCAGCCAATGGTGCGCTAGACCATTATCATATTTTAGGGTTACACGAGCTCAAAAACAGCGAGGCAACGTTGGAACAACTGAGCTTATTTGGGGCTAGCTGGCACACTTTTCAACAAATTTGGGTACGTCGTGAAATCAGTTTAGATAGTGCGCTTAGCCAAATATGCCAAGAACTAAACAACACCAATTTGCCTGTAGGCTTAGAACTGGATGTTGATGCCATTACAAAAATGCCAAGCAGTGCATCCACTTTTGCTGGCGTGCCTCTTTTGGACGCCTGTCATTATGTTTATCGCGTAGCGAAACAATGTGAGTGTGCTTACTTACATCTGGCTGAAGCTGCGCCTCAGTGTCACGAGGCTGGCCTCAGTGCGGGGTATCGAGATGTTGGGCAGGGCATAAGCGAATTGATTTATAGTTACATACAAGGCAGAAAAGCAAGACTGAGTTAACCTAAGCCTTACTTGGTCGGGCACTTTATGTAGGTGCACACCATGGCAGAGTAGATTTTCATGCCAAAATTATGCTCTAATGCGGGGCAAAATTATGCTCTACTTTGCTGAAATTGGCATCACGATTTAACTGTGGTCTTATTAAGCTAAGGCTACGTATCACATATTATCGGCTTGATTGTTATCACACTCTCGCGTTTAGGTGATGTTGCAAGTTACAACAATGGCATAAACTAGCAATTAATTATCGCACATTATAGGAATATACCCATGTCTGAGGGCGAATCAAAAAACACCCACTTTGGCTACAAAACCGTAGAGGCTGAAAAGAAAGCCGATCTCGTTGCGGATGTATTTCATTCTGTTGCAGCAAAATATGACATTATGAACGACGTGATGTCGTTTGGTGTACATCGCTTCTGGAAACGTCACACCATTGAGGTTGCCGCGACACGCCCAGGCATGAAAGTATTAGATTTAGCCGGCGGCACAGGTGATTTAACCGCTAAGTTTTCGCACCTTGTCGGCGATACAGGCCAAGTGGTTTTAGCCGATATTAATGATTCTATGTTGAAAGTCGGTCGAACAAAATTGCGCGACAAAGGCATAGTGAGCAACGTTAGCTACGTGCAAGCCAATGCCGAAGCGCTGCCTTTTCCTGATAATCATTTTGATATTATCACCATCGCATTTGGTTTACGTAACGTTACCGATAAAGATGCAGCATTGCGTTCAATGCAACGCGTATTAAAACCTGGTGGAAAATTATTAGTGCTTGAGTTCTCTAAGCCGCAGCATGAAATTATGCGTAAAGTTTACGACCTTTACAGCTTTAAAGTATTACCTAAAATGGGCGCGTTAATCACACAAGATGCTGACAGTTATGAGTATTTAGCTGAATCTATTCGCATGCATCCGGATCAAGAAACCCTCAAACAAATGATGATCGATGCAGGCCTAGAGCAAGTCGATTACACCAACATGACTGACGGTGTTGTCGCTCTACACAGAGGTTATAAGTTCTAATGAGCGTAAATCACTTTGCCTTGTTAACCTGCGCGGCTATCGAAACAGCATTAGCTAAACTGCCGACGCAAGCACAACAAGATTATACCCGTTTGAAAAGTTTACACGGCAAAGTGTTCTGCATTCAACTCACCCAACTGTCTTGGCCACTGTATTTTATTTTTGCTAAAAAAATTCAGGTAATGAGCCAATTTGAGGGTGATGTTGCGGTGACTGTTAATGCCGATGCGTCGACCCTAAATAAACTTCGTGAAGGCGCTAATCTGACTGAGCTAATCAAACAGGATAAGCTCAGTATTGATGGTGACATCCAACTACTGCAAACCTTTAGCCATTTTATTCAGCATATTGAATTTGATTTTGCTGAACCTTTATCCCGTTATATCGGCGATGCCCCAACCCATAAATTACTGACCACCACGCAGCAATTGGGACAGGATTTAAAATCAGTGTTGATCAAAACCCGCTCTCATCTTAGCCAACTCACCACTGAAGAGTATCGTCTTGCACCGCACAAAATAGATTACTTGCACTTTCGTGATAACCTAGAACAACTTGTCACGCAAACCGATGCTGTCGCTGCGCGTATTGCCAAATTAAGAGAAAAATTACCCTCATGACAATTGCTAGTATTAGGCGTGGTTACCATGTCATTAAAACCGCACTCAACTTCGGCCTTGATGATTTATTACCTCGACACAAAACGCCCTGGTACTTCAAATTATTGCGCATGTGTTTTTTCTGGTTACGCAACCGCCATAAAGATAAAAAACCAGCTGAACGCTTAAAGCTTGCCATGCAAGAGCTGGGGCCAGTTTATATTAAACTAGGCCAAATGCTGTCAACTCGACGTGATTTATTAGACGACGAATGGGCGTATCAACTTGCAATGCTGCAAGATCGCGTACCGCCATTTGATTCAGCCTTGGCACGCGAGGCAATTGAAACCGCCCTTGGCGAGCCAATCGAAAACCTATTCGATCACTTTGAAGACACCCCGCTTGCCAGCGCCTCTATTTCTCAGGTGCATACCGCAACCTTAAAATCAAACGGCAAAGAAGTCGTCTTAAAAGTATTACGACCCAATGTTGAAACCAACATTAATGCTGATTTACAGCTTATGATGCAAACCGCTAATCTATTGGAACGTTTGCTCGGTGAAGGTAATCGCCTGCGCCCTGCTGAGGTCATTGAGGATTATCGCACCACGATTTTGGGGGAGCTAAACCTCAAACTAGAAGCGCTCAACGCCACAAAACTGAGAAACAACTTTTTAGATTCAGATGCGCTTTATGTACCTTATGTATATGAAGAACATTGTTATCAACGTTTAATGGTGATGGAACGTATTTATGGCATTCCTGTGTCCGACACCGCAGCACTTCGCGCCCAAGGTACCAACTTTAAATTGCTTGCTGAACGCGGAGTTGAGCTATTTTTCACTCAGGTGTTTAGAGATAATTTTTTCCATGCAGACATGCATCCAGGTAACATTTTTATCAGTACAGAACACCCTGAAAACCCTTATTATATTGGGTTAGACTGCGGTATTATGGGCACCTTAACCGAGGTGGACAAACGCTATCTTGCTGAAAACTTTTTGGCTTTTTTTAATCGCGATTACCATAGAATTGCCCAGCTTTATATTGAATCGGGTTGGGTATCAGAACACACAGATGTGTTGGCATTTGAGCAAGCGGTAAAAGTGGTTTGTGAGCCTATGTTTAATAAGCCCCTTGATGAAATCTCATTTGGCCATGTATTGTTAGAGCTGTTTAGAACCGCCCGTCATTTTGACATTGTGGTGCAGCCTCAACTGGTGTTACTTGAAAAAACGTTATTGTATATCGAAGGGCTAGGCAGGCAGTTATACCCTCAGCTTGATTTATGGCAAACCGCTAAGCCCTTTTTAGAAAACTGGATGGCAGAGCAAGTTGGCCCTAAAGCCATGTTTAATAAAGTTAAAACTAATGCGCCTTATTGGGCAGACATGCTACCTGAATTACCTGAGTTAATTTATGACAACTTAAAAGTTGGCCGTAAGTTATTGGGTACTCAACAACAAATGCTTGATAAGTACTTGCGCTACCAACAAAAGTCTCACAAAAGTAACTACTTGCTTATCACTTCTGCTGTTTTGTTGATCTGTGGCACAATATTATTCAATCAAAGCGCTACACTATGGCCCGCTTACACTTGTATCTGTGCTGGCAGTATTTTATGGATAGCAGGATGGCGATCTAGGCCAAAGAATCGTAAATTTTAGCTAGCACTAATTTATTAGAAGTTCATAATACTTAAATAAATTGACCTTATAATGGTTTTTTAAGTTTTGTGAAACAAGACACCATTTATATTTAAAGAGGAAATCCCATGGGCGGCATCAGTATTTGGCAGCTTTTAATCGTAGCGCTTATCGTTGTTCTATTATTCGGCACTAAAAAACTACGTTCATTAGGTGGTGATTTAGGCGGCGCGGTAAAAGGGTTTAAAAACGCCATGTCATCTGAAGATGAAAAGAAATCATTAGAAGATACCACTGCGCAAACAGCACAAACCTCACAGCAGGCGACTGAAAAGAAACCTGAGTCTAAGGACAAAGAACAGGCGTAATTTATTATGTTTGACGGTATCGGCTTTATGGAGCTGCTGCTAATAGGTATTTTAGGGCTGGTTGTTCTCGGCCCTGAACGTTTACCTGTTGCAGTACGTTCAATTACAGGATGGATCCGTGCCATAAAACGCATGGCAAATTCAGTGAAAGATGAACTTGAGCAAGAGCTTAAGATTGAACAATTGCATGCCGACTTAAAAAAAGCGGAAAGCAAAGGTTTATCAAATTTATCACCTGAATTACAGCAGTCAATTGACGAGCTAAAACAAGCAGCCCAGTCGGTTAATCGCCCTTATCAGGTCGAAGACAATAACCCGACGCAAACATCTGCACCCACTGCACCTGCAGTAGAAAAACCTGCCGATGAGGCCGCTAAATCTTTATCAGATACTAGCAACGCTAGTTCAACTAAATCCAACGGATAATTCATGTCGCAGCAGCAACCGCTTATTAGCCATTTGCTAGAATTACGTACCAAATTACTAAAAGCAATCGGCAGTGTTTTACTGGTTTTTATTGCCACTGTATATTGGGCGAACGATATCTATCATTACGTCGCGTTACCGCTAATGCAGTCTTTGCCTGAAACGGGTAGCATGATTGCAACCGATGTTGCTGCCCCGTTTTTTGCCCCATTTAAACTGACATTAGTTTTGTCATTTTTTGTGGCGATACCATACGTGCTCTTTCAAATCTGGTCTTTTGTTGCACCAGGCTTATACAAGCATGAAAAACGTCTCGTTGTGCCGTTATTAGCCAGTAGTACCTTTTTGTTTTACTTAGGTATCGCTTTTGCGTATTACGTAGTGTTTCCCGTGGTGTTTGGATTTTTCACTAGTGTCGCACCTGAAGGCGTGCAAGTTGCAACCGATATCAGCAGTTATTTAAGCTTTATCTTAAAACTGTTTTTCGCCTTTGGTTTAGCGTTTGAAATTCCAGTTGCTGTGGTATTACTTTGTTGGGCAGGGGTCACAACACCTGCTGAATTAAAAGAAAAACGCCCATATATTGTTGTTGGCGCATTTGTTATTGGCATGTTGCTTACTCCTCCTGATATCATCTCCCAAACTATGTTAGCCATTCCTATGCTACTGCTGTTTGAAGGCGGTTTATTAGCGGCTAAATTGTATACACCCAAAGATGACGACGAAGAAGATGTGCCAGACAACGAGCACGCCAATAACTAATCCTTAATGCAACAAGTGATTAGTTAATAATAACAAGGAATAAATCATGCGCTTAACTTGGATTGCAGCAGCCCTTATTGTGGCATCGACAACTGCACAAGCAAACACCGGATTAGAACAACAACTTTCAATTTGTGCGGTTAAAAGCGATAAGCTTGACCGCCTAATTTGTTTTGATGATTTAGCTGCCAAAGTGCAGCAAGCTAACGCAAATGGCCATGCCGTTGCCGTAACATTACCTGCTGTTGCGGCTCAAGCAACTGCGCCGGCAGTTCAAAGCAACGCCGTGCCTGTAGTAAGTTCAGTACCACAAAATCCTGCCGCAGATTTTGGTTTACAAAAAACTGTCGAAGAAGATCTCGGTAAGTTATATTTTGAAGTTGCTGCAGTAACTAAAGATCCCTATGGCAAGTTCATCATTACGCTAAACAATGGTCAAGTTTGGAAACAAACCGAAAACGATCGCTATAAACTCAATAAAGGTCAAATAATCTATATTGAAAAAGGGGCATTGAGTTCATTCTTACTCGGAACAGATAATCGCAACTCGACCACTAGAGTAAAGCGCTTAAAATAAGCTATTAATGACCCAGCACATTGATATTGCCGTCAATCTACTCAGCCCGAGTTTGATAGACAAATGCGGCGACATTATCGAACAAGCGGCGAAACAACATGTTTCGCCTTTGATCGTTATAGGCAGTGAGCTTGATGAAAGTCGTCAAGCGATAACCTTATGCGAGCAATATCCTTCGCAGTTATTTTGCACTACCGGGGTTCACCCTCACTATGCCAGCCAATGGACCGATGCAAGTGCTGATACGTTAAAGCAACTTGCAAAACAATCCCAGGTGGTTGCCATTGGCGAATGCGGCTTAGATTACAATCGTGACTTTTCTCCGCGCGATAAACAACGACAAGCCTTTTGTGCACAACTGGAAATAGCCTGTGAGCTGCAGATGCCGGTTTATATGCATTGTCGTGATGCTCACGATGATTTTATCGCAATAGTAAACCAGTATAGATCCGATTTACCTAACGCAGTTTTACATTGCTTTACAGGTACAAAAGCTGAGTTAGATGCTTGTTTAGCGGAAAATTTATATATTGGTATTACGGGTTGGATTTGTGATGAACGCCGAGGCCAAGCCTTAGCGGATCTCGTGAAGTACATTCCAAATAACCGTATTATGGCCGAAACAGACGCCCCTTACCTGCTGCCAAGAAGTATGCGGCCCAAACCTAAATCCAGTAAAAACTTACCGCAATATCTACCCTATATTGTCGAGTCGATGGCGAAACTTCGTAGTCAAGATTATACTGAGCTTGCCCAGCACTGTTATCAAAATAGTCGCGTATTTTTTAATTTACCCTCGACGATTTCAGGCAAGAAATAATGCGCTTAATCAGCCCTGCGAGTTATCAACCAAAATTGTTGTTTGGATTAGTATTAGTCATATTAAGCTGGGTGCTTATTTGCCAAGCACATGCTGCCGCTAACCAAAATCAGCCCGCTGTGCGCTTAAGCAATAGCTCAATCACTCAAATCAAATTGACTGATTGGTTGTTTATTCAAACTCAAAATGACATAAAAGATTTACCTACTCTAGAGCAGCAACCAGCATCAACATGGCGAAAAGTCATCCGCAAAGACACCCAAGTCATCGGTGTCAAAGACATGTGGCTTCGTTTCAGTATATATTCACCAGATGACTTTCAAACCCGTATTCTTGCTATAGATAACCCTTTATTGGATAGCATTGTTTTATACCATAAAATTAATGGCTCTTTGGTCGCTAGTACTCAAATGGGTGACTCCTTAGCATTTGAAAATAGGCCTCTGCAGAGCAACACCTTTTTGTTTCCTTTTGCACTTAAACCCGGTGAAACACATCAATTTTTACTCAAAATAGACTCCAATGGCAGCTTAAATTTACCACTTGTGTTGTGGTCACCGAATGACTTGACTCAAGTGATTGAAACCCAGAACCTAAATCATGGATTACAGATAGGTTTTCTGGTTGCGATTGGAGTATTCAGTCTATTTATCGCCCTAGCATCAGGCTCATTCAGTTTCAGTTACTACAGTGGTTACGTGCTCAGTTTAGCATTACTGATGGCGACGATTTACGGCGTATCATTTCGGTATTTATGGCCCGACTGGCCCCATGTTCAAAATGTAATTATTCCCTTTATTATCCCGCTGGTGATGGGGTTCAATTTAATGTTCACCGAAAAAGTATTATTGCTGAAGTACCATAACCTGCAAATGCTGCGAGCCTGTCGCATACTCGCTGCGATTTCTTTCATCCTTGCCTTCATACTGCCCTTCATTTCATACAGTATCGCAATCAAGCTAATGATTTATTTCGTCACCTTAGTGTGCGTTATTTTGACTATTTTTGCGGCTATGCAAGCTTGGGCTGGCCAGCGAAATGCGCGGCTATATGGCTTTGGTAGAGTCACCTTATTAATCAGCTGTATTTTCTCTGCTGGGATTTATCTTGGTATATTTGATATTAATATCGCATTACAAACACCAATAATGTTGGGGGTGACGTTAGAAGTCATTACCATGGCCGCTGTGCTTGCTATTCGATATAACGATGAACGCAAAGCCAAGCTTAGAATCCAACAACAAGCTTTAGAACAAGCTGAGCGTTTAAGGGTCACTCGAGAGGAATCTCTTAAAGCGGAAGCGGAATCGAATGAGCGATTAGAGCAAATGGTGCAAGAACGAACCTTAGAACTAGAGATTACTTTACGTGAATTAAATGAAGTCAATCAGAAGCTGACTGAACAAAACACCATTGACAGTTTAACTGGGGTTAAAAATCGCAGTGTATTTGATAGACGACTGATCGCCGAAGGCCGTATTAGTCGACGCCAACAAACCCCGATGGCATTACTCATGCTGGATATTGATAAGTTTAAAAACATCAATGATCAATATGGCCATTTGGCAGGAGATCATACATTACAAATCATCGCCCACTCCTTGTCTGAAAATTTAAAGCGTCCAACCGATCTGGTGTCACGTTTTGGGGGAGAAGAATTTGCTATCATCTTGCCTAACACTGATGAAGATGGTGCAATGCAAGTTGCCGAAATAATCCGTAAAGCCATTGAAGTATTAAATATTAAGTGGGATAGCCACGATATTCCTCTTACCGTCAGTATCGGAATTTCAGTGGCCATTGTCGACAGTGATGATCACCCAACAATTTTATTAGACCAAGCTGATAAAGCGCTATACCTAGCTAAGCGCGGTGGTAGAAATAAAGTCTGCCTTTACTCGGCCGAATCAGAAGCATCTTAACCCTGGAGTAGAATGTGAATATAATTACTAGTGCCTTTCCTCAGCGCAGAATGCGCCGCATGCGTAAACATGAATTTAGCCGTCGTTTGATGTCTGAAAACAGACTCACAGTAAATGATTTGATTTATCCGATGTTTATTTTAGAAGGAACGCAACGCACCGAAAAAGTGGCTTCTATGCCGGGTGTAGAACGTTTCTCTATCGATTTACTGCTAAAAGAAGCAGCTGAATTAGTTGAGCTTGGAATTCCATTAATCGCTTTATTCCCTGTTACTCCAGCGGACAAAAAATCATTAATGGCTGAAGAAGCATACAATCCTGATGGTTTAGTCCAACGCGCCGTGCGTGAATTAAAAAATGCCTTCCCTCAGTTGGGCGTGATGACCGATATCGCATTAGATCCTTTCACAACCCATGGTCAAGACGGCATCATAGATGACACAGGTTATATCTTAAATGACATCACCACTGAAATTTTGGTGAAACAAGCTTTATCACATGCTGAAGCCGGTGCCGATATTGTTGCACCATCAGATATGATGGATGGCCGAATTGGTGAAATACGTAAAGCATTAGAAGCTGCTGGGCATGTAAATACCCAAATTATGGCTTACTCAGCCAAGTATTCGTCTAACTATTATGGTCCTTTCCGTGATGCGGTCGGCTCTGCTGGTAACTTAAAAGGTGGCAATAAACACAGTTATCAAATGGACCCAGCTAACAGTGATGAAGCCTTACATGAGGTTGCCTTAGACATTCAAGAAGGCGCTGACATGGTCATGGTCAAGCCTGGTATGCCGTATCTTGATATCGTTCACCGCGTAAAAACCGAGCTCGCCGTGCCGACTTTTGCCTATCAGGTCAGTGGCGAATACGCGATGCACATGGCTGCTATTCAAAACGGCTGGTTAGCCGAAAAAGCTATCGTGATGGAGTCATTACTGTGCTTTAAACGTGCTGGAGCTGACGGTGTATTAACATACTTTGCCAAACGTGCTGCTCAATGGTTGAAAGAAGAAAAGTAAATTTTTGATACATTCGCCAAAAGGAAGCTAAGCGCTTCCTTTTTTTATGGGCATTAATTAACCTGTCATACATGAACTTCATTTTTATGCTGGGATTCCTGCGTCAACCCGCAAAAAATACATAAATCAAACGATATCCGTGATCGGGATAACATCAGCAATGGTTAATACTTAACAGCTAATACAACTCATGGTTGAATGACGCATGCACTCTTTTTCTTCTTCATCGAGGCTTTATCATGCACAATAGCGTTAAAACATTATTAGCCACTACGGCATTATTCTTTAGCAGCCAAATGGTCGCACCTAACGCTATCGCCAACAGCGGTTGCAGTTTTGATGAGGCATCACAAGGCTTTATTGCAACCTGCAGTGAGGAGAAAAAAGAAGTGATTATTACCGGTATTGTAACGACCGACACACTTGCAAAAGATTTACCAGGCTACAGTGAGGAGTATCAAAACTATGCTACTGACGCCGCTCAAATTGATGCATTAAAAACAGTATCAGAGCCAACTAACATTGTGGTCATCATTGGAACCTGGTGCCCAGATTGCCACCGTGAAACACCACGTTTTATGCGCTTAATTGAAGCGGCTGCAAATCCAAATCTAACCGTGACCTATATTGGGGTTGATAGAAGTAAGCTTGATCCTGAAGGGTTAGCTGCAAAGTATGAATTTTCACGTATCCCAACCTTTATTGTTGAGCAAAAAGGTAAAGAGATTGGCCGTATTGTTGAGCGTCCTGAAGTGTCACTAGAGGCAGATTTAGTGAACATTTTAAAGTAGTGAGTGATAACAATGTGATAAGAGGCCGTAGATTACGGCCTTTTTTGTGCTCAGAAAGGATAAAAATATAGCCCTAACGATGCGCCTGTGCATCAGCTAAATCTTGCAGCACACCTTCACGTAATGCACCTCCTGCCAGATGTAGCTGCTTAATTGACAGTAACTCAAACAACGCCAGTAGAATTGCAACACCTGAAGCAAAAGTGGGTGCTTGCTCGGGCGTTAGCCCTCGAATGTCAGATAAACGCATATCAGCTTGCGCTAAAATTTCATCTCTAAATGCCTGCAACACGCTAAGCGTAATGACTTCTGAAACTTGCCTATGCTGTAAAACCGACACCACAGATTGGATCACCCCAGAGGCTCCGACCACAGTATCCCAGCCTAAGTTAGTGAGTGCTGACATATGCGGAAGTAAGGTTTCTTTAACCGCATCTTTAGCTTGAGAGAAATCGAGTATTTGAAAAGGGGTGGTATGGAAAAAACGCTGATTAAATACTACGCCCCCCATAGATAAACTGGTTTTAAATAACACCTTACGCCCTTTACCAACAATAAACTCGGTGCTCGCACCACCAATATCTATCACCAGGCGCTTACCTTCACCGACAGTTGTAGCCACCATACCTTGATAAATAAGTTCAGCTTCGCGTAAGCCTGAAATAATGTCAATCGGGTGACCCAATATGGGAAATGCTTTTTGCTGAAAGGTATCGGCATTGGTAATCAGGCGTAATGTCGCGGTCGCGATAACTGCAACATCATCATGAAGAACTTGATGTTTTTTTAGCATTGCAGCAAACAGGCTTAGGCAGTCTAAGCCACGTTGCATCACCTCATCCGACAAATGACCATCGTCACCAATACCTTCCGCAAGGCGAACCTTGCGTTTGTATTTAGCGATAATCTGTGGCTTGCCCGCAACCGTCGTTGCTACCAGCATATTAAAGCTATTAGAGCCTAATGTAATTGCGGCATAAGGCGGTAAGGTCGATAACTTTGGCATTTACGAAGGTCTTCGAGTCCTATGGCGTGGTGCTCGGCTGTTACTGTTACTACCACTGCGATGTGCGCCTTTACTGCCACCATCACGAGTACGAGTTGTCGGGTGCTTACGATGAATACGCACTGGCGGTGGAATATCATCTAATAACGCTTCACGATCGTAGTCAGACACAGGTATTGAGTGAGTAATATAGGTTTCAATAGCCGGTAAATTTAGGGCATATTCTTCACAGGCAAAGCTGATTGAAATGCCTTTTTGCCCAGCGCGTCCAGTACGACCAATACGGTGAACATAATCTTCACAGTCATCAGGTAAATCATAATTATAAACGTGTGACACATCAGAAATATGCAAACCACGCGCAGCAACATCGGTTGCCACTAAAATGTCTAATTCGCCTGTAGTGAATTGCTCCAGAATACGAATACGTTTCTTTTGAGGAACATCACCGGTTAATAACCCAACACGGTGACCATCTCCTTCTAAATACGACCACAACTTTTCACAGCTGTGCTTGGTATTCGAAAAAACAATGGCTTTATCTGGCCAATCTTCTTCAATTAAAGTCAGCAATAAGCGCATTTTATCTTCCATTGAAGGATAAAAGATTTCCTCTTTAATGTTTTTAGAGGTTTTTTCTAATGGCTCAATTTCAACTTTTTCAGGATCATTCATATGATCATATGCAAGCTCCTGCACTTTCATTGAAAGTGTGGCAGAAAACAACATATTCAAACGCGCTTTGGCATCAGGCATACGACGGAATAAAAAGCGAATATCTTTAATAAAGCCTAAATCGAACATGCGATCGGCTTCATCTAGTACCACAGCTTGAATGTGATTCAAGCTAATAACACCTTGACGAACATAATCAATAATTCGTCCAGTGGTACCAATAAGAATATCAACGCCTTGATCTAATACTTCACGTTGGGTTTCATAGCTTTCACCGCCATAAACAATACCCACTTTTAAGCCGGTGTGTTTCGTGAGTAAATTAGCATCTTTAGCAATTTGAATCGCTAACTCACGCGTTGGCGCCATGATAATGGCACGAGGTTCAGTATTTTTACGGTTTTCAGGTGCGGCAATCGTTAATAAATGATTAAAGGTAGCCACTAAAAAAGCCATCGTTTTGCCTGTACCTGTTTGAGCTTGGCCGGCAATATCTTTGGCTTGTAATAAAATAGGTAATGATAAGGCCTGAATTGGGGTACAAAACTCAAAGCCGTTCTCGTTTAAGGCTGATAAAACTGCATCTTGCAGTGGAAAGTCAGCGAACTTTTGGGTAGATAAATGTGTTTGGCTCATGGCACCAGCATACTAGTTGGGGTTGCAAAAAAAGATACGATAGTTTGAAATAGCTGCAATGTTTATCCGTTCATATTGTATATGCAAAGTTTCAGAGCACCTCACTGCCCAGGCTTCTTTGTTGGTAAACAACAAGTTATCAAAAAAGACTGGGCACTGAGAAGCTCAAAAAAAGTCATTACTGTTGTTTAACAACAGGTGATGCTCTGCGTATAATGGCAAATATAAAATTTGCGGATATTTACACGTTCACTTGAAAAGCTTTTCAACGAACCCAATATACATGGTAAGCCATTAATAAACTAGCAATGGAACCAAATCTGGAGAACAACATGAGCGATAAAATAGTATACCTAAGCGACGACAGCTTCGAAAACGACGTATTAAAGTCTGACACTCCTGTGTTAGTCGATTTTTGGGCTGAGTGGTGTGGTCCATGTAAAATGATTGCACCAATCTTAGATGATGTTGCTGAAGAGTATGCTGGCAAAGTCACTGTTGCAAAATTAAACGTTGACCAAAATAACACGACACCCGCTAAATATGGCGTTCGTGGTATTCCTACATTGCTTATGTTCAAAGCCGGTGAGTTAGTTGCAACTAAAGTTGGCGCACTGTCTAAAACGCAATTAAAAGAGTTTATTGACGCTCAAATCTAATCCTACTTTGAGTCGGATCATAAAATGGCACAAGTTTTATACAATTTGTGCCATTTTTGTACCTAAAATTGTGGACGTCAGCGCCATATAGTGATAACTTTATCCACAGATTTTTTCAATAAACCTTTTCTCGCTTATCAATCATAACAATGTTCAATACCCTTACTGATTGATTGCGGTAAGCTTCGTCGCGTAACACAAGACTCCCATAAATGAATTTAACAGAATTAAAAGACACGCCTATATCGGATCTGGTTTCACTTGCTGAAAGCATGAAACTAGAAAACATGGCTCGTACTCGTAAACAAGATATTATTTTCTCAATTTTAAAAGCACATGCCAAAAGCGGAGAAGACATCTTCGGTGGCGGTGTATTAGAAATCCTCCAAGATGGATTTGGATTTTTAAGAAGTTCAGATGGTTCATACCTTGCGGGTCCTGATGACATCTATGTTTCTCCTAGCCAAATTCGTCGTTTCAATATGCGTACTGGCGACACCATTTTTGGTAAAATTCGCCCACCGAAAGAAGGCGAAAGATACTTTGCATTATTAAAAGTATCTGAAGTTAACTTCGATAAGCCAGAAAGCTCACGCAACAAAATTTTGTTTGAAAACTTAACCCCACTTCATGCTGAAGAACGTTTACGCATGGAGCGTGGTAATGGCTCAACAGAAGACATCACCTCACGTATTCTTGACCTTTGTTCACCCATTGGTAAAGGTCAGCGTGGTTTGATTGTTGCTCCGCCAAAAGCGGGTAAAACGCTATTATTACAGAACATCGCCCAAAGCATTACTTACAACAACCCAGATGTTGTATTGATGGTATTGCTGATCGACGAACGTCCTGAAGAAGTAACTGAAATGCAGCGCATGGTTAAAGGTGAAGTCATTGCTTCTACTTTCGATGAGCCAGCAAGCCGTCACGTTCAAGTCGCTGAAATGGTAATTGAAAAAGCCAAACGTTTAGTTGAACACAAAAAAGACGTGGTGATTTTGTTAGACTCAATCACTCGTCTAGCCCGAGCTTACAACACCGTCATCCCATCATCAGGGAAAGTACTGACGGGTGGTGTTGATGCTAACGCACTACATCGTCCAAAGCGTTTCTTCGGTGCAGCACGTAACATTGAACACGGTGGCAGCTTAACCATCATTGCAACAGCACTGGTTGATACCGGTTCTAAGATGGATGAAGTCATTTACGAAGAGTTTAAAGGTACAGGTAACCAAGAGTTACACCTTTCTCGTAAAGCGGCTGAAAAACGTGTATTCCCAGCGATTGACTTCAACCGCTCAGGCACACGTCGTGAAGAAAAACTAACTACGCCAGATGAACTACAAAAAATGTGGATCCTGCGTAAAATTCTGCACCCAATGGATGAAGTTTCAGGCATGGAGTTCTTAATTGATAAATTGGCAATGACCAAAACCAATGAAGACTTCTTCACTGCGATGAAACGGGCTAAAAGCTAACGCACTATTTTCTATAAAAAACCACCTTAACGGCAATGCCGATCGTTTAAGGGCACTTGACCGATCTTGAAGATGAATGATAATCCCTACCAGTATTCTGGTGGGGATT